>NZ_JABWRA010000041.1:0-62581 GCF_014268705.1 Pseudomonas sp. SWRI179
GCAATGGCGCAAGGTGAGGTCGTTCGGTCTTACGCCGAGATTAATGCGATAAACATAAGGCTTTTGTGGCGAGGGAGCTTGCTCCCGCTGGACTGCGTAGCAGGCCCAAGTTTTTGGTTCGACACACAATGCTTGGGGCGGCTGCGCCACCCAGCGGGAGCAAGCTCCCTCGCCACAAAAGCGGGTTAGGCGTTTGATGGCGTCGTTGCTAGTAAACCCAAACCTCCACCCGCCGATTCCTGACCCGTCCTTCATCCTCGCTGTTGGCCGCCACCGGCATCAACGCCCCGAACCCTCGCACTTCCCGCAGCGCCACGCCGTATTTGACCAATTCCCGTCGCACCGCCATGGCCCGCAGTTTGGACAACAGATCGGCCCGCGCCGGGTCGTCCTTGGCGTCGCCAAAGCCCACCAGGGTCACGCGTCGGTCGGCTTTGCCATGCTGCTTTATATAGTCGAGCACACGGCCCAGGTCCTGGTGGGCCTTGTTGTCCAGGCTGGCGCTGCCTTCTTCGAAACGAAAATTCACGGTCAAGCGTTGGGCATGGCGGCTCAGGGCCTGGTAGCCCTCGGGCATCAGTGCATTCGGTGCGACGGCCATGGCTTGGACGGTCTGGGCGATGAAACCGTTGGCGGCGACGATGGCCTGGCCTTTGTCGCTTTGGGTAAACGCCACCAACGCTTCGGCCCAGGGGTTGGTGCCCCAGGGCGGCAGATAGAAAAACAGGCGCCGGGAAAGCGGGTAGTCCTCGGTGGCGATCAGGTGGTTAAGCGGCAGCATGGGCTGGGATGCGCCGTCGACAATGGCCAGCGCCTTGGCCTGGCGCACGTAGGGCAAACCGATGAAACCGATGCCTTGCGGGTCCTGGCTGACCGCGTCGGACAACTGTTCGCTGGATTCGAAGCGTCGCGCTGTAGGATCCAGCCGTTTTCCCTGTCGGCTAAGGACCAGTTCCTTGAAGGTGTCGTAGGTGCCGGACTGCTCATCCCTGGCGTACAGATGAATCGGCCCGCCCGTGCCGCCGACGGCTTCCCAGGTTTTTGCCTCGCCGCTGAATATTCGAGCCAGCTGTACGGTATCGAGCTGGCGCAGTGGGTTGTGGGGATGAAGGATGATCGCCAGGCCATCGATGGCGATGACTTGTTCGGCGGCAGGACTTTTCAGGTCGCCCAGGGACGACAAGTCCTTCAGTTCGCTGTCCTTGATCGGCCGGGAGGATGCCGCCAGGTCGGTGCTGGCCTGTTTAAGGGCAGCAAAGCCGGTGCTGGAGCCGTGGGCCGCGATATCGACCTGCACCCGCCGGCCATCGGCAGTCTGGCCGACGATGCGCTGCTCATTGTCGCGCCCTGTGATTTCGCTGCTGACCCTGAGTAGCCCCTGGTCCTCCATCAATCCCCTGACCAGCGCCGGTCCCAGCGCCGCACCGATGGTATTGGAACCCTGCAGGCGCAAGGCTGGGCCGTGTTCGGGAATGGGCAAATTGCCGGCCCATGCCACGAACGGCAGCCAGAGGCCCATGAAAAAGACAACACACAGCCGCATGCCGACACCTGCTGAACCCGAGGAAGTGCCGGAAGATTAAGTCAGTCAGGTTACTGAAAGGTGACAGGGGTGCTACCTGTTAGCCCGACTCACCACAAATCTCCTGTGGGAGCGGGCTTGCTCGCGAAAGCGGTGTGTCAATCGACATAAATGTTGAATGTGCCGACGCCTTCGCGAGCAAGCCCGCTCCCACAGGGGGATGTGGATGCTTCGGACTTAGCCCAACTGCAACCAGATCGGCGCATGGTCCGAGGGTTTTTCCATGCCCCGCAGCTCGTAGTCCACGCCGGCATCCTTGACCCGTGGCAGCAGGCCGTGGGAGGTGAGGATCAGGTCGATGCGCAGGCCGCGCTTGGGCTCGTCCTCGAAACCGCGGCTGCGGTAGTCGAACCAGCTGAAACGGTCGGTGACGTCCGGGTTCAGGTGGCGGAAGCTGTCCACCAGGCCCCAGTTCTTCAGGCGGGCCATCCATTCGCGCTCTTCCGGCAGGAAGCTGCATTTGCCGGTCTTCAGCCAGCGCTTCATGTTGTCCGGGCCGATGCCGATGTCGCAGTCTTCCGGGGAAATGTTCACGTCACCCATTACCACCACCGGCTGGTCGTTGCTGAAGCGGCTTTCCAGCAGATGCTGCAGATCGCTGTAGAAACGTTCCTTGGCCGGGAATTTGGTCGGGTGGTCGCGGCTTTCACCCTGTGGGAAATAACCGTTCATGATGGTCACCGGCACGCCATTGGCATCGGCGAAGGTGCCCCAGATGAAGCGCCGCTGGGCGTCTTCGTCGTCACCTTCGAAGCCTTTGTACAGGCTCAGCGGCGCCTGGCGGGAGAGCAGGGCGACGCCGTAGTGGCCTTTTTGCCCGTGGTAATGCACGTGGTAGCCCAGGGCCTGCACTTCGGCCAGGGGAAACTGTTCGTCGTGGACCTTGGTTTCCTGCAGCCCGATCACATCCGGCTGATGCTTCTCGATCAGCGCCGCCAGCTGATGGGGGCGGGCGCGCAGCCCGTTGATGTTGAAGGAGACGATCTTCATGGTCGGCTGTCCTGGCAAAACTGCGATGCTAGCTGACATGTGGGAAGGGAGCTAGCGTGGCAGTAGGACAAATGCGCTGCTAATGTCCTTTGCACGTAGGAACGATCACGATCCTATCGAGCTCGTACTCAATAAGAGCAGGGCCTTACCGAGCCTCGCCCCAGGAGATCCAACGCCATGCCTGAAACCGCCATCGCCGACGTCCATATGCTCGACAGTGGTTATTCCCGTGAAGCCCGTTCGTTGCTGTACCAGGCCTATCGCCATGAGCCGACCTTCAGCTACCTGTTCGAATCCGAGCGTCCCGGTTATGAACAGCGGGTACGGGCCACGGTGCGTGAGCTGGTCAAGCAGCATTTTCTCCAGGACCTGCCGGCCATCGGCCTGCTGGTCAACGACCGCCTGATCGGCATCGCCCTGATCGCCCCGCCACAACGGCGCCTGGGCATCACCGAAAGCTGGGCCTGGCGCCTGCGCATGGTCTTGAGCACTGGTTTTCGTTGCACAAGGCGCTACTTGGACTATCACGCAGCGGTGCTGGCCTGCCTGCCGTCCGATGCGGTCCATGTACTGCCGCTGCTGGGGGTGCACCCACAGTTCCAGGGCAAGCATTTCGGCGAACAGTTGCTCACGGCGGTGCATAACTGGTGTGCGGTGGACGAACATTCCCGGGGCGTGGTGCTGGACACCGGTAACCCGCGTTACCTGGAGTTTTATAAACGCCAAGGTTACGAGGAAATCGGGGAAGTGGCGGTAGGACCGATCCGCGAGCATGTGTTCTTCCACGCCAACCCGCAGGTTCTGCAAAGCGCAACGGCATAGTCGGGCGAACTTTTAGGAAATGTCCGGCTCTATCAGGCACCTACGCTCGTGATAGCATCCGCGCCATGAACCGCTCAGGAAGAATGATCAGTGGCGCGCTCTTGCTGTCCCTCAGCTGCGTGGCCCTGGCAAAAAGTGAATTGGAAGTACGCGTCCAGCCGTCCAACGACGAACTAAAGGCCAACGTAGAAGGTTACATCGGTGGCTTGGGTGATCGTGACGAGGAGGCCTTGCTGCGCTTCAGTCGCGGCGCCGAGGAACAGGCGCGCAAGGCCGCCCAGGCGCTGGGCTACTACCAGCCGCAGATCGACAGTGAGGTCAAGGGCGGCAAGGACCCGCGCCTGGTGCTGACCATCGACCCCGGCGAGCCGGTGCACTTGCGCAATGTCACTGTGCGCATCGATGGCCCGGCGGCTTCGCTCAAGGCTTTTCGCGTACCCGGCAACGCCGGCCTGAAACCCGGCGCGGTGCTCAACCATGGCCGTTACGAAGATGCCAAGCGGGTCATCCAGAACCAGGCCTCGCGCTATGGCTATTTCAGTGGGCGCTTTACCCAGCAGAAACTCCTGGTAGACCCTCAGGCGGGCCTCGCCGACATCGAGCTGGTCTACGACAGCGGCCCGCGTTATGCCTTGGGTCCGGTCAGCTTCGAGGGCGACACGCCGTTCGACGAAGACTTGCTGCAACGCATGGTGCCGTTCAAGGCCGGCACGGCGTACGATTCCGAACTCATCGCAGAACTCAACCAGGCCCTGCAATCGAGCGGTTATTTCGAAGGCGTGCGCGTCGATGCCGCGCCCACCGCTGCCACCGATAACGTGATTCCGGTGGCGGTCAAGCTCGACACGCGCAAGCCGCGCACCATGGGCCTGGGCCTGGGCTTTTCCACCGACGTCGGTCCCCGGGCCAAAGCCAACTGGACGCGTCACTGGGTCAACCCCCAGGGCCACAGTTATGGCTGGGAAGCGGAAGTGTCGGCGCCCCGGCAGAACGTCGGCCTGTGGTACGACGTGCCGCTGGACCCGCCGCTGACCGACAAGATGCGCTACGCCGGCGGTTATCAATATGAAGAACTGGCCGGCACCGACAGCCTCAGCAAACTGCTCACCGTGGGCCCGGAATGGCACAGCAAGTTGCCCAGTGGCTGGCAGCGGGTGGTGTCGCTCAAGTGGCAGCGCGAGGAGTACCGCCTCGGCGACGATGCGGGCCTGAGCACGTTGTTGATGCCCGGCGTGAGTTATTCCTACCTGCGCAGCGACAACCGCATCGACCCGCACAACGGCTACCGTTTGCAGTTCGACACCAAGGTCGCCAAGGAAGGCCTGGGTTCGGACAACAACCTGTTATACGGCACCGCCATGGTCAAGGGCCTGACCACCGTGTTCGACAAGCATCGGCTGCTGGCTCGGGCGCAGATCGGCGGGAGCGCCACCAATGGCTATAAATCCATTCCGCCGTCCCTGCGCTTCTTCGCCGGTGGCGACCAGAGCGTGCGCGGTTACGACTACCAGAGCCTGTCTCCGGAGAACTCCGAGGGCGATCGTATCGGTGGTCGCTACATGGTCGCCGGCAGCCTGGAGTATCAATATTCCATCGCGGAAAAATGGCGGGTGGCGACGTTCATCGACCAGGGCAACTCCTTTAATAGCCTGGAGCTCCCGAGCCTGAAGACCGGCGTGGGTGTTGGCGTGCGTTGGGTGTCGCCGGTGGGGCCGATCCGCCTGGACCTGGCCCATGCGATGGACGACGAGGGCGGCATTCGATTGCACTTTTCCATGGGGCCTGAGCTGTGACGCGTGGTTTGAAGAAAACGCTGCTGGCGCTCGCCGGGGTATTGCTGGCGCTCGTGCTGGCCTTGAGCGTGGCGCTGGGCACGGCCTTTGGCAGCCGCTGGGCCCTTGGCCTGGTGCCTGGGCTGAGCGTGGAAAATTTCCAGGGCCGGCTGGGCGGGCAGTGGAGCGCCGATCGGCTGCTGTGGCAGCAGGGCGACAGTCGGGTGGAGGTGGATCGGCTGATATTCGCCTGGTCGCCGCTGTGCCTGGTGCGCATGACCCTGTGCATCGAGCAGCTCAAGGCCGACCAGATCGCGTTGCAATTGCCAGCCTCGGCCGATGAGCCAAGCAGCGGCCCGATCAGCTTGCCGGACCTGGACTTGCCGCTCGCGATCGAACTGGGCGATGTGCAAGTCGGCAGCCTGTCGTTCAACGGCAGCGAGCAGCTCAAGGGCTTGCAATTGGTTGCCCATTGGACCGCCGAGGGCCTGCGGATC
This sequence comes from Pseudomonas sp. SWRI179, assembly GCF_014268705.1. Classification (NCBI taxonomy): domain Bacteria; kingdom Pseudomonadati; phylum Pseudomonadota; class Gammaproteobacteria; order Pseudomonadales; family Pseudomonadaceae; genus Pseudomonas; species Pseudomonas sp. SWRI179. Next base: position 5,664 of record NZ_JABWRA010000041.1, read on the forward strand.
GATTCGGTGCAATTACAGCGCGACGCGCTGGGTCTGCAGCTGTCCGGCTTGTTGAAGCCGGGCGGCGACTGGCCATTGAGCGCCGAAGGCCGATTGACCTTGCCGGCGCCAGGTGCGGCGCCCTGGGCCCTGGAGCTGAAAGTCGACGGCAACCTGCTCAAGACCCTCAACCTCAAGGCCGCCAGCAGCGGCTACCTGCAAGGCCAGTTGACCGGTGAGCTGCAACCGTTGGCGGACAACCTGCCGGCCAAGGTGCGCATCACTGCCGACGGCTTCAAGGCCAGCGGCGATCTGCCCGACACCTTGTTGCTCAACCAGCTGGAACTGACCGGCGCAGGCGATCTGAAAAACGGCTACCAACTGCTCGGCAAGGCGACCCTGCCGGCCGAGAAAGGACCGGTGGCGTTGCTGCTACAAGGCACCGTGGATGCCAATGGCGCACACATCGCCGGTTTGGACCTGGACGCTGGCGATCAGCAAAGCCTGAAGCTCAACGGGCAGTTGGACTGGCGCGAAGGCCTGAGCGCCGAGGCGAAAGTCGCCTGGCTGGATTTCCCCTGGCATCGCCTTTATCCGCTGATCGACGAGCCGCAGGTGACCTTGCGCAGCTTCAACGGCGAAGTCTCGTACACCGACGGTAAATACCTCGGCAACTTCCAAGCCGCCCTGGACGGACCGGCCGGAGCCTTCAGCCTGGACAGCCCCTTCAGCGGCGACCTGACGCAAATTCATCTGCCACAGCTCAAGCTCGCCGCGGGGCAGGGCAAGGCCGAAGGGCACCTGAGCCTGCAATTTGCCGACGGCATTGCCTGGGACACGGCGCTGCAACTGTCGGCTATCAACCCGGCGTACTGGCTGGGCGAACTGCCCGGGACCCTGGCCGGGCCGTTGCGCAGCAAAGGAGCGATGAAGAACGACCGCCTCGACCTCGACGCGGACCTGGACCTCAAGGGCAAGCTGCGCGGCCAACCGGCGCAATTCCAGGCCAAGGCCAGCGGTGCCGGCGAGCAGTGGAACCTCAGCGCGCTGGATATCCGCCTGGGAGACAACCGCATCAACGGCAGCGCCAGCCTGCAACAGAAACTCACCGGCCAGATCGACATCAAGCTCTCGCGCCTGGCCCAGCTCTGGCCGCAACTGCGCGGCCAAGTGGTCGGCCGGGTCGACATGGCCGGCACGCTCAAGGCGCCCCAAGGCAAGCTCGGCCTGCAAGGCACGCAGTTGGCGTTGCAGGACAATCGCCTGCAAAGCCTGAACCTCGATGCGACCCTCGACAGCGCCCAGCGCGGCAAGCTCGACCTCAAGGCCAGTGGCATCCGCGCCGGCGAAACGTCGTTAGGCGTGCTGACCGTCAGCGGGCAGGGCGACATCAAGCGGCAATCACTGAACCTGGATTTGCAGGGGCCGCAGCTCGACACGACCCTGGCACTCGACGGCGCCCTCGACCAGGGGAGTTGGCGCGGGCGCCTGGCCAGCGGCGAGGTGCAGGCCGGCGGCCAAGCCTGGCGCCTGCAAGCCCCGGCGAAACTCGAACGCCTGGCCGATGGCACGCTCAACGTCGGTGCCCATTGCTGGCGTTCCGGTGAAGCCAGCCTGTGCGGTGAAGACCAACGGCTGATGCCGGAGCCAAAGCTGCGCTATCACCTCAAGCAATTCCCCATCGAAAGCCTGGCCCAGTGGATGCCCAAGGATTTTGCCTGGCAGGGCCGGCTCAACGCGGACCTGCAATTGGACCTGCCGGCCAGCGGCCCGAATGGCCGCATCCTGGTGGATGCCAGTGGAGGCACCTTGCGGATTCGGGATAAGGCGAGTGATAAACCGCGATGGCTGGACTTCCCGTACCAGACCCTGACGCTCAACAGCCGCCTGACCCCCAAGCGCATCGACACCGACCTGAATTTCGTCGGTGCCAGGCTCGGCGAACTGATGCTCCAGGCGCAAATCAACCCGCTGCCGGCGAGCAAGCCCTTGAGCGGCTCATTCCGCCTGACCGGCCTGGACTTGTCCGTGGCCCGGCCGTTCGTGCCGATGGTGGAAACCCTCACCGGTCACCTGAACGGCAGCGGGACATTATCCGGTGGTTTGCTCGCGCCCCAGGTCAACGGCAACCTGGTGCTCAGCGACGGCGAAGTCTCCGGGCCGGAGCTGCCGGTCAGCCTCGAAGCCTTGCAAGTGCGGGCGATGATCGCCGGCGAAACGGTACGGCTCGACGGCGACTGGAAAAGTGGCAAGCGCGGGCAGGGCAGCCTGACCGGGAACATCGGCTGGGGCGAGGCCCTGTCCATGAACCTGGCCCTCAAGGGCTCGCAACTGCCGGTCACCGTTGAGCCTTATGCGGTGCTCGACGTGGCACCGGACCTGAACATCACGATGCAGGGCGAGCAGCTTTCCATTGCCGGCAAGGTCCTGGTGCCCAAAGGCGAGATCACTGTTCGCGAACTGCCACCGTCCACCGTCAAGGTCTCGGATGATACGGTGATCGTCGGCCACCAGACCGAAGAGGGCAAGGCGCCGCTGGCCATGGCGATGGACATCGACGTGATCGTCGGCCAGGACAAACTCGCATTCTCGGGTTTCGGCCTGACGGCCAACGTCCAGGGCCAGGTGCACATCGGCGACAACATGGACACCCGCGGTGAACTGTGGCTCAACGACGGCCGTTATCGCGCCTACGGGCAACGGCTGACGGTGCGCCGGGCACGGCTGCTGTTCGCCGGCCCCATCGACCAGCCCTACCTGGACATCGAAGCCATCCGCCAGACCGACGATGTGATTGCCGGCATTCGCTTGAGCGGCAGCGCCGAGCAACCGACCACGCAAATCTTTTCCGAACCGGCCATGAGCCAGGAGCAGGCATTGTCCTACCTGGTGCTGGGACGACCGCTGAGCACCACGGGCGAGGACAACAACATGCTCGCCCAGGCCGCCTTGGGCCTGGGGTTGATGGGCAGTTCGGGGGTGACCAGCAGCCTGGCCAATAACCTGGGCATCGATGATTTCCAGCTCGACACCCAGGGCAGCGGCAATACCACCAGCGTGGTCGCCAGCGGCAACCTCTCGGAAAAGCTCAGCCTGCGCTACGGCGTCGGCGTGTTCGAACCGGCCAACACCATCGCCCTGCGCTACAAGCTCAGCAAGAAGGTCTACCTCGAAGCCGCCAGCGGCGTCGCCAGCTCGCTGGATATCTTCTACAAGCGCGATTTCTAACCTCTTCCTGAATCCCCAGCGTCCAATGTGGGAGCGGGCTTGCTCGCGAATGCGGTGTATCAGTTAGCGATTTGTTGACTGACACGCCGCATTCGCGAGCAAGCCCGCTCCCACAGGTTTGTCTGCGTTTCGTCTGTTGGTGAATAGCACGCTAACGATTTGTTTGACATTTGCTGCCTAAGCAGTAATATTTCGACATACATTCACTGCCTAGGCAGCAAACGGTGCCCGGATGAAGCATTTCACCCCTGACGAATTTCACAATTGCCACCTCGGCATGCTGCTCGGCCGCGCCGCGCTGCTCAAGGACCGGATCATCGACACCCACATGGAACCCGTCGGCATCACCGCCGCGCAGTTCAAGGTGTTGATCATCATGGCCCAGCACGGCATCGACACGCCGGTCGAGCTGTGTCGCTACCTGTCCCTGGACAGCGGCTCGATGACGCGCATGCTCGATCGGCTGGAGCAGAAAGGTTTCCTGGTCCGCCAGCGCTCGGCAGAGGATCGGCGCCAGGTGCAATTGGTGTTGACCGAAGCTGGCCAGGCCCTCGCCGATCGCCTGCCGTTCATTGGTGCCGACGCCATGAATCAATTGGCCGGTGCCATCAGCCGCGAGGAGCTGCAAACCCTCGAAGACATCCTCAAGAAAATACTGCTCGCCGCCGGTGATCCCATCACCGTGTTGCGATTGGGGGAGAAATGAAACGTCAAACCTTGCGTACCCGCTTGAGCCTGGTGCTGTTGGCCATGAGCCTCGCCGGTTGTGCCAGCTACAGTGGCTTGAAGACCGAAGGCGTCAGCCTCGAGGCCAAGAGTCTCCAGGCTGGACAATCGTTGAATGGGGTCACGCTGTCGCCGGCCGCGTGGCCGAAAAACGATTGGTGGAAAAGCCTCGGCGACCCGCAACTCGACGGCCTGATCCGTGAAGCCTTGCGCGACAGCCCGGACATGCAAGTCGCCAGCGCCCGGGTCCACCAGGCCAGTGCCGTGGCCTATGCCGCCAACGCCGCACGCCTGCCGACCCTGGATGCCAGCGGCAGCGTCAGCCGTTCGCGCCTGGCCCGTGACCAGGACCCGCAAGGGCAGGGCGGGGCCTACAGCACCCTGCGTTCGCTGAGCGTGGACTTCAACTACAATTTCGACCTCTGGGGTGGCCAGCGTGCCGCCTGGGAAGCCGCCCTGGGCCAGGCCCGCGCCGCCGAGATCGATCGCCAGGCCGCGCAGCTGACCCTGGCCGCCGACGTGGCCCGGGCCTACAGCGACCTGGGCCAGGCCCACATCATTCATGACTTGGCCGCCGAGGACCTCAAGCGCACCCGGCAAATGCTCGATCTGGGCAAGCGCCGTCTCAGCGCCGGGATCGACAGCGAATATCAGTTCCAGCAAACCGAAAGCCTGGAAGCCAGCGCCGATGCGACCCTGATCGACGCCGAGAAACGCCTGCAGAGCGCCAAGATCGCCCTGGCCGTGCTGCTGGGCAAGGGGCCGGACCGTGGCAACGAAATCGCCCGGCCGAACGTGCTGCAAGCCAGCGCGGTCGCCTTGCCGTCGAACCTGCCGGCCGAGCTGCTGGGCCGCCGTCCCGACCTGGTCGCGGCGCGCTGGCGGGTGGAGGCGGCGAGCAAGAACATCGAGGCTGGCAAGACCCAGTTCTATCCCAACCTCAACCTGAGCGCGGCGGCGGGAGTGCAGTCGTTGCTGGGCGATGCGATGTTCGGTTCGCCCAGCCGTTTCTTCAACGTGGCGCCCACCGTGTCGCTGCCGATCTTCGACGGCGGCCGTTTGCGTGCGGACCTGGATGCCCGGGACGCCGATTACGACCTGGCGGTGGCGCAGTACAACAAGAGCCTGGTCACGGCCCTTGGCGATGTCAGCGACACCATCAACCAGTTGCGTGATATCGCTCGCCAGATCGGCGCCCAACAACATGCCACCGACATTGCGCAGAACTCCTACGACACCGTGGTCCAGCGCTACGGCTCGGGCATCGGCAATTACCTGGACGTGCTGAGCATCGAGCAGCAATTGCTTCAGGCCCAGCGCCAACTGGCGAACCTGAATGCCGAGCAGATCGATTTGTCGATCCAACTGATGCAGGCCCTGGGCGGTGGTTTCGAAGCCCAGACCCTGGCGGCGGCCACGCCGACCCCTGCCACGCCGACCCACTGATTCGAGGTACTTGTCATGGCGACTGCCGAAACGACTCAATCCGCACAAACCCAAGACAGCGGCAACCCACGCAAGCGCAAGGTCATGCTGTTGGCACTCACGCTGATCGTCATCCTCGCGGGCCTCGGGGTGTGGGGCTGGCATGAACTGTATGGTCGCTGGAGCGAAAGCACCGACGACGCCTATGTAAATGGCAACGTGGTGGAAATCACTCCGCAAGTCACCGGGACCGTGGTGAGCATCGGTGCCGATGACGGCGACCTGGTGCGTGAAGGCCAGGTGCTGGTGCAATTCGATCCGAACGATGCCGAAGTCGGGCTGCAAAGTGCCCAGGCCAACCTGGCCCGGACCGTGCGCCAGGTGCGTGGCTTGTACAGCAACGTCGACGGCATGCGGGCGCAGGTCAATGCCCAAGAGGCCGAAGTGCAGAAGGCCCAGGAAAACTACAGCCGACGCAAGAACCTGGCGGCCGGCGGGGCGATTTCCCAGGAAGAACTGTCCCACGCCCGGGATGACCTGACCTCGGCGCAGAACGCCCTGGCCAATGCCCGGCAACAGCTCAAGACGACCAGCGCGTTGGTGGACGATACCGTGGTGTCATCCCATCCCGATGTGCAAGCCGCGGCCGCGCAACTGCGCCAGGCCTTCCTGACCAATGCCCGCAGCACCTTGATCGCGCCAGTCACCGGCTATGTCGCCAAGCGCACCGTGCAGTTGGGCCAACGGGTGCAGCCGGGCACGGCGCTGATGGCGGTGATCCCGCTGGATCAACTGTGGATCGATGCCAACTTCAAGGAAACCCAACTGCGTGACATGCGCATCGGCCAGCCGGTGGACATCGAAACCGACCTGTACGGCAGCGATGTGAAGTACAGCGGCACCATCGACAGCCTGGGCGCCGGGACCGGCAGCGCGTTTGCCTTGCTGCCGGCGCAGAACGCCACCGGTAACTGGATCAAGATCGTCCAGCGGGTGCCGGTGCGGATTCACATCAATGCCCAGGAGCTGGCCAAGCATCCGCTGCGGGTCGGCTTGTCGACCCAGGTCAGCGTCAACCTGCACGACCAGAGCGGCCCGGTGCTGGCCCAGCAACCACCGCAGAAAGCCTCGTTCAGCACCCAGGTCTATGACCGACAACTGGCCGATGCCGACGCGATGATCACTCGCCTGATCCACGACAACAGCGCCGCGGCGAGCAAGACCGCGCAGCGCTGACCACTGTTGGCGGGCGATCTGTGCATTAGCAGGATGGTAAAAAAACCTGTGGGAGCGGGCTTGCTCGCGAATGCGCAGTATCAGCCAACACAGATGTTGAATGTGAAATCGTCTTCGCGAGCAAGCCCGCTCCCACAGGGAGGGCTTGCCGTCTCAAGGGATTTCGCCACCTCCGCTTCATAGGACTCTCGCAATGAGCAATAACGCGTCCTTCACGCCGCCCAGCCTGTTGCTCAGCACCATCGGGCTGTCGCTGGCGACGTTCATGCAAGTGCTCGACACCACCATCGCCAACGTCGCCTTGCCGACCATTTCCGGCAACCTGGGCGTCAGCTCGGAGCAGGGCACCTGGGTGATCACCTCGTTCGCGGTGAGCAACGCCATCGCCCTGCCGCTCACCGGCTGGCTGAGCCGGCGCTTTGGCGAGGTGAAGCTGTTTTTGTGGGCAACGATGCTGTTCGTGCTCGCTTCGTTCCTGTGTGGCATTTCCACTTCGATGCCGGAGCTGATTGGCTTTCGTGTGGTCCAGGGGCTGGTGGCCGGGCCGTTGTACCCGATGACCCAGACGCTGCTGATTGCCGTGTACCCGCCGGCCAGACGGGGCATGGCACTGGCGCTGCTGGCGATGGTCACGGTGGTGGCGCCGATTGCCGGGCCAATCCTCGGCGGCTGGATCACCGACAGCTACAGTTGGCCGTGGATCTTCTTCATCAACGTGCCGATTGGGATCTTTGCGGTGATGGTGGTGCGCCAGCAGCTCAAGGCCCGGCCTGTGGTCACCAGTCATCAACCGATGGACTACGTCGGGTTGATCACGTTGATCATCGGCGTCGGTGCACTCCAGGTGATCCTCGACAAGGGCAACGACCTGGATTGGTTCGAGTCGAGCTTCATCGTCATCGGAGCCTTGATTTCAGTCATTGCCCTGGCGGTGTTCGTGATCTGGGAAATGACCGATCGTCATCCGGTGGTCAACCTGCGGCTGTTCGCTTATCGCAACTTCCGTATCGGCACCATTGTGCTAGTGGGCGGCTATGCCGGGTTCTTCGGCATCAACCTGATCCTGCCACAATGGCTGCAGACGCAGATGGGCTACACCGCGACCTGGGCTGGGCTGGCGGTGGCGCCGATCGGCATCCTGCCGGTGCTGATGTCGCCCTTCGTCGGCAAGTACGCCCACAAGTTCGACCTGCGCTTGCTGGCCGGGCTGGCGTTCCTGGCCATCGGCCTGAGCTGCTTCATGCGCGCCGGCTTCACCAACGAAGTGGATTTCCAGCACATTGCGCTGGTGCAGTTGTTCATGGGTATTGGCGTGGCGCTGTTCTTCATGCCGACCTTGAGCATCCTGATGTCGGACCTGCCGCCGCACCAGATTGCCGACGGCGCGGGGCTGGCGACGTTCCTGCGGACCCTGGGCGGCAGCTTTGCCGCGTCGTTGACCACCTGGATCTGGATCCGCCGGGCGGACCAGCATCACGCCTACCTGAGCGAAAGCATCAGCACCTTCGAGCCCACCACCCGCGAAGCCCTCAACCAGCTCGGCGGCGCGAGTGCGCCGGCCTATGCCCAGCTCGACCAGATCCTCAACAGCCAGGCGTACATGCTCTCCACCGTGGATTACTTCACGTTGCTGGGGTGGGCGTTCATGGGGTTGATCGTGCTGGTGTGGCTGGCGAAGCCGCCGTTTGCGGCGAAGGCTGGGCCTGCATCGGCAGGACACTGATCCAAGGGTTGGATGCAATCCAATGTGGGAGCGGGCTTGCTCGCGAAAGGGGCATGACAGTCATTTTTTATGTTGACTGACACATCGCCTTCGCGAGCAAGCCCGCTCCCACAGGATCTATGTATGCTTCAGGTTCCTGGCAATGCCAACTGCGCGTTACCAAACCCGAACGGCGCCAACGCAAACCCCTGTTCATCCACCTGCAACGCCCAGCCTTGCTTGTCCCAATCCCCCAGCACGATGCGTCGGGCGGCGTGTTCGCCCAGTTGCAACTTGTGGATGGCGGGGCGGTGGGTGTGGCCGTGGACCAGGGTCTTCACGCCGTATTGCTGCATGATCCGTGGGATCTCTTCAGGCGTGACGTCGACGATGTCATTGGCTTTCATGCGTGTTTGCGTGCGGCTTTCGCTGCGCAGCTTGCGCGCCAGTTTCTGGCGGCTGCCTAGCGGCAGGTGACGCAGGATGAACAGCGTGACCGGGTTGCGCAGCCAGCGCCGCAGCTTCATGTAGCCTTCGTCGCGGGTGCAGAGGCTATCACCGTGCATCAGCAGCACCGGCTCACCATTGAACTGCACGACGCTTGGGTCCTTGAGCAGGGTGCAGCCGGCCGCTTTGCAGAAGGCCTGCCCCAGCATGAAATCGCGATTGCCGTGCATCAGGAAAATGGCCGTGCCGCTGTCGCTCAATTCGCGCAGGGCCTGGCAGATGGAACGCTGGAAGGGCGTCATCGCATCGTCGCCGATCCAGGCTTCGAAAAAGTCGCCCAGGATGTACAACGCTTGCGCCGAACGGGCGCGTGTGGCCAGTAAATCCAGAAACGCCCGGGTGATGTCCGGGCGCTCCTCTTCCAGATGCAAGTCTGAAATCAGCAGTATCACTCAATGATCTCGGCTTTCTCGATGATCACGTCTTCTGCCGGGACGTCCTGGTGGCCAGCCTTGGAAGTGGTGGCGACGCCCTTGATCTTGTCGACCACGTCGGTGCCAGCGGTGACTTTACCGAATACCGCGTAGCCCCAGCCCTGGACGTTCTTGCCACTGTGGTTCAGGAACGAGTTGTCGGCGACGTTGATGAAGAATTGCGCGGAGGCCGAATGCGGTTCCATGGTGCGGGCCATGGCGACGGTGTACTTGTCGTTGGAAAGACCGTTGTCGGCTTCGTTCTGGATGCTTGGGCGCTTGTCTTTCTTTTCCTTCATGCCCGGCTCGAAACCACCGCCTTGAATCATGAAGTTACCGATCACGCGGTGGAAAACGGTGTTCTCGTAATGGCCTGCCTTGACGTATTCAACGAAGTTGGCAACGGTGATCGGAGCCTTCTCGGCGTTCAGTTCCAGGACGATGTCGCCATGGTTGGTGGTCAGTTTGACTTGGGTCATGATTACTACTCTTTCAAGAAATTCGTGGGTTTCGGGGCGCGAACGCCCGCAACCGGTCCGGCTGCAATCGCCAGGTTGGGCAGTTTAGCGCGCCAGGCACGAAATTCGAGGCTGTTTTTCATCTGGCCGTCGATTAAATTCAATCGTTTGCTGGCCTGGCCTGTCAGGTGCTTGACAGCATCGGCTATGATACGGGCTTTGATTTATCAGGCCGCACCCGGCCGCGCACTTGTCTGTTCAAGGATCCTATGAGCAAGCCCACTGTCGACCCTACCTCGAATTCCAAGACCGGCCCGGCCGTGCCGGTCAATTTCCTGCGCCCGATCATCCAGGCGGACCTGGACTCGGGTAAGCACACACAGATCGTCACGCGTTTTCCACCGGAACCCAACGGCTACCTGCACATCGGCCACGCCAAGTCGATCTGCGTGAATTTCGGCCTGGCCCAGGAGTTCGGCGGCGTCACGCACCTGCGTTTCGACGACACCAACCCGGCCAAGGAAGACCAGGAATACATCGACGCAATCGAAAGCGACGTCAAGTGGCTGGGTTTCGAATGGTCCGGTGAGGTGCGCTACGCCTCGCAATATTTCGACCAGTTGCACGACTGGGCAGTGGAGCTGATCAAGTCCGGCAACGCCTACGTGTGCGACCTGACCCCCGAGCAGGCCAAGGAATACCGTGGCAGCCTGACCGAGCCGGGCAAGAACAGCCCGTTCCGTGAGCGCAGCGTGGAAGAGAACCTGGACCTGTTCGCCCGCATGCGCGCCGGTGAGTTCCCGGACGGTGCCCGGGTGTTGCGCGCCAAGATCGACATGGCCTCGCCGAACATGAACCTGCGCGATCCGATCATGTACCGCATCCGTCACGCCCATCACCACCAGACTGGCGACAAATGGTGCATCTACCCCAACTATGACTTCACCCATGGCCAGTCGGATGCCATCGAAGGCATCACTCACTCGATCTGCACCCTGGAGTTCGAAAGCCACCGTCCGTTGTACGAGTGGTTCCTCGAGCACCTGCCGGTGCCGGCTACTCCGCGCCAGTACGAATTCAGCCGCCTGAACCTGAACTACACCATCACCAGCAAGCGCAAGCTCAAGCAACTGGTGGACGAGAAGCACGTCAATGGCTGGGACGACCCGCGCATGTCGACGCTGTCGGGCTTCCGTCGTCGCGGCTACACACCCAAATCGATCCGCAATTTCTGCGAGATGGTCGGCACCAACCGTTCCGACGGCGTGGTGGACTTCGGCATGCTGGAATTCAGCATCCGTGACGACCTGGACCACAGCGCCCCCCGCGCCATGTGCGTGCTGCGTCCGCTGAAAGTCGTCATTACCAACTACCCGGAAGGCCAGGTCGAGAACCTCGAGCTGCCGCGCCACCCGAAAGAAGACATGGGCGTGCGCGTCCTGCCATTCGCCCGGGAAATCTACATCGACCGTGACGACTTCATGGAAGAGCCGCCAAAAGGCTACAAGCGCCTGGAGCCTGCCGGTGAAGTGCGCCTGCGTGGCAGCTACGTGATCCGCGCCGACGAAGCCATCAAGGACGCCGACGGCAACATCGTCGAACTGCGTTGCTCCTACGATCCCGACACCCTGGGCAAGAACCCGGAAGGTCGCAAGGTCAAGGGCGTGATCCACTGGGTGCCGGCCGCCGCCAGCGTCGAGTGCGAAGTGCGCCTGTACGATCGCCTGTTCCGTTCGCCGAACCCGGAGAAGGCCGAAGACAGCGCCAGCTTCCTGGACAACATCAACCCTGACTCCCTGCAAGTACTTACGGGTTGTCGTGCCGAGCCTTCGCTGGGCAACGCACAGCCGGAAGACCGTTTCCAGTTCGAGCGCGAAGGCTACTTCTGCGCGGATATCAAGGACTCGAAACCCGGTGCTCCGGTATTCAACCGTACCGTGACCTTGCGCGATTCCTGGGGTCAGTGATCAAGTCTTAAGGGAAACCCTGTGCTTACGATCTACAACACGCTCACCAAGAGCAAAGAAGTCTTCAAGCCGCTGGATGGCAACAAGGTCCGCATGTATGTCTGCGGCATGACCGTCTACGACTACTGCCACATCGGCCATGGTCGCAGCATGGTCGCCTTCGACCTGGTGACCCGCTGGTTGCGTTTCAGTGGCTACGACCTGACTTACGTGCGCAACATCACCGACATCGAAGACAAGATCATCAACCGTGCCCGTGAAAACGGCGAGCCTTACGATGCGCTGACCGAGCGCATGATCAAGGCCATGCACGAGGACGAGGCGCGCCTCAATATCCTCAAGCCGGACCTGGAGCCCCGTGCCACGGACCACATCCCAGGCATGCTGGCGATGATCCAGACCTTGATCGACAAAGGTTATGCCTACGCACCGGGCAATGGCGACGTGTACTACCGCGTCGCCAAGTTCATGGGCTACGGCAAGCTGTCGCGCAAGAAGATCGAAGACCTGCGCATCGGCGCACGCATCGAAGTCGACGAGTCGAAGCAAGACCCGCTGGACTTCGTGCTGTGGAAGGGCGCCAAGCCGGGCGAGCCGAGCTGGGAGTCGCCATGGGGCGCCGGGCGTCCGGGCTGGCACATCGAGTGCTCGGTGATGTCCACCTGCTGCCTGGGCGAGACCTTCGACATTCATGGTGGCGGCAGCGACCTGGAATTCCCGCACCACGAAAACGAAATCGCCCAGAGTGAAGCGGCCACCGGCAAGACCTACGCCAACGCATGGATGCATTGCGGCATGATTCGCATCAATGGCGAGAAGATGTCCAAGTCCTTGAACAACTTCTTCACCATCCGCGACGTGCTCGACAAGTACCACCCGGAAGTCGTGCGTTACCTGCTGGTATCCAGCCACTATCGCAGCGCCATCAACTACTCGGAAGATAACCTCAAGGACGCCAAGGGTGCCCTGGAGCGTTTCTACCACGCGTTGAAGGGCCTGCCTGCCGTGGCGCCCGCCGGTGGCGAAGGGTTCGTGGCGCGTTTCACCGAAGTGATGAACGACGACTTCGGCACGCCGGAAGCCTGCGCGGTGCTGTTCGAGATGGTGCGCGAAATCAACCGTCTGCGTGAGAGCGATCTCAATGCCGCGGCCGGTCTCGCGGCCCGCCTGAAAGAACTGGCCAGCGTGCTGGGTGTGTTGCAGCTCGAAGCCGATGACTTCCTGCAGGCCGGCGCCGAAGGCCGGGTGGACGCCGCCGAGGTCGAAGCCTTGATCCAGGCGCGCCTGACCGCCCGGGCCAACAAGGACTGGGCCGAATCCGACCGCATCCGCGACCAGCTCACCGCCATGGGCGTGGTGCTGGAAGACGGGAAGGGCGGGACGACCTGGCGACTGGCGGACTAAGATCTTTAAAGCCTGCAATACCCCCTGTGGGAGCGGGCTTGCTCGCGAATGCGGTGCCTCAGTTAATGATTTGTTGACTGACACACCGAATTCGCGAGCAAGCCCGCTCCCACATTTTTTTGCGCGGCTCACTGCCATCGCATACACCAAAAATCCCCTGTGGGAGCGAGCCTGCTCGCGAATGCGGTGTGTCAGGCAGCATTTTTGTCACTGATACCCCCCACAGTTTTTTGCATGCCAACCCTGGCAATCATTGCTTTATGAGCTAGTACTGTCAGGTCGATTCGACGTTCTCTCTGTCAGGAGTCTTCCATGTTGGCTCATTGGTCGCTTGCGGCAATCCATTTGCTGGCGTTCGCCCTCGGGTTCTGGGCGGTGCTGACGCGCGGCACGGCGCTACGACGCCTGGCGGGCGGCGTGGATGCGGTGCGGGGTGTCTTGGTCGCCGACAACGTGTGGGGCTTGTCGGCGCTGGTGCTGTTGGTGACCGGAGGGATGCGAGCGTTCGGCGGGTTCGAAAAAGGCACGGACTATTATCTGCACCAACCGCTGTTTCACCTGAAGATGACCTTGCTGCTGCTGATCCTGCTGCTGGAGATCGTGCCGATGATCGCCCTGATCAAATGGCGGATGGCGCTGGGCAAAGGGACGGCGATCGATCCTTCGAAAGCCGGCCGACTTGCGCGGATCAGCCACATCGAAGCCTTGTTGCTGATCTTGATGGTGGTCGCCGCCACAGGCATGGCGCGCGGCGTGGGCCTGGGCTGACCGGCCGCGAACGCCTGCTTCGTCATCATTAAAACGAAACGTCTGACAGCCATGCTAGAGGCCATGCCATTAGTATCGGTTCACGGGAGGGACGAAAAAAGGCGAGGAGGGCAGGGTACGGCGCGGTCGACCAGAATCTTTAGCCAGCCATTGCGACGATGCAAACGGGCTGGCTGCGGACTGCTTGCAAGGCTCAGGGAGTTTGCGGCTTGTCGGGCGCGGTGAGGCCGGCCTGAATGCGCTGATAAATCTCTTCGCGATGCACCGCAACGTTCTTCGGGGCGTTGATGCCGATCCGGACCTGTTGGCCGCTAACGCCCAGAATGGTGATCGTGATGTCGTCACCAATGTTTATGCTTTCACCGACTTTGCGGGTGAGTATCAGCATGGTGTTCTCCTTGATTGCTTTATAGGGCACCTGATTCAGACAGTGCAGTTGTCGGTACTGCTTATAGATTAGTGCTAAGTGTCACAATGTGGGTGCCTCTTTCTGACGTGCAGATGCTGCATTAATTCCCAGGGTGCGACTATACAGAGACGCCGGGCAGGATTCTCGTGTTTTGAGCATTGTTTGCGGCGATCTAGATGGGCACGGGTGCTAAAATCCGTGCCTCATGTCTTCCAGGGGAAACGTTGTGCGCAAATTGGCTTGGGTAATTGCGGTATTGGCACTGGCAGGATGCGGGGAAGGGCGTGACGTCGAGGCACCGAAGCCGAAACCCGCCGTGACCTCCGCACCGGCCGCCGCTGCCGCACCGCAGTGGGCCGTCGAGGTTCGCGGGCAGACACCGCAGGCTGTCAGCGACCTGACCGGTTGGCTCATCGAGCACAGCTTCATGTCGACCGTGGTGCGGGAAAACGGCAAGGAACGCGTCCTGGTCGGCCCTTTGAGCTCCGAGGCTGAAGCCAAAGCCAAGCAGGAACAGGTCACGGCCGCGTTGGTTCGGGCGAAGAAACGCAACATCGAGGCGTTGGTAGTGGATTACCCGGTCACTCAATAACCGGACAGAACAAAACCTGTGGGAGCGAGCCTGCTCGCGATAGCGGTGTATCAGTCGACAAACTGTTGTCTGTTACTCCGCTATCGCGAGCAAGCTCCCACAGTGGGTTTGTGGTGTTTACAAAGGGGAGGTCAACCGCAGGCCTTCATGTCCACCGGCCCCACGAACTCGTTCCCACGTCCCATGACGCACGCCACGCTCTGGTTGCGCTGGCGTTCCCAGCTTTCGACCGGGTAGGTCTTGTCCCAGGCTTCATACAGGCGTCGGTCCTGTTTCGACAGGCGCAGGCCATATTGCTTGCTCATGTAGAAATAGGTCCGAGCGATCATCCCTCGGATGGAAGGGCGGGGCATGACCTTCTTGGCCTTGAAATCCACTTGGGTCAGGCATGAGCCGTATTGGCCCTTTTGCTCCGGCAGCCAGCCGAAACTGAAATTGCTGCGGTCGCCATTCACTTCCCCGATGCTCGGCACCAGGTTGTGCAGGTCGGCCTCGGCCCGTTGATAGACCGGATCATAGCGGGTGCAGTTCTTGCGACCGCCTGCTTGCCAGCATTGACGCTGATGGCCGATCTGCCACGCCGGAACGATATGCTCCCACTCGATACGAGCGGCGCGGCTGGCATTCTTGCGCGGTACATAACCGCAGGCGGCCAGGTTCACGCGGTTGCCGGTGTATTTGCAGCCACAATAGAACTCCGTGGATTGCGGGGCGTAGAGTTTCCAGGCGATTTTCTTGGCTTCGTTGAAGGTGCGTGGGGCACCGGCCTGTGCGCCCGTGGCGATAAACACAAGCAGTAAAGCTAAACAGCGAACACTCATCACGCTCAATCTTCCTTCGGCACAACCCAGAAAACCTGCACGCCACCGTCGTCGCGATAGGCGAGGGTCACGTTGTCGTTCTCGTCGATTTCTTCCAGGAGGCGCTCCCACTCATCCACAGGCTCGTCGGGAAGGCGGAAGAGCAGTGCGGCCTTGGCTTTTTGCGCGGTGGGGGCGTTGATGATTTTCGAGACCCGAAGGCCGAGTCGCGTATAGGAATCTAAGGGGGTGGTTGCAGCGGAGGGAGTGGCCACAGGATTATCCTTATTAAGCTGTACGGGCATACAGTATTTAACCGTAGGCATTTACGCAACTACTTAAAATTCAAGAAGATCGTCTGACAGCACTTTTTTCGTTTTGGTGTAGGAGAAAGGATTTTTTTCTCGGCTTGCATAAACAGGTGTCACCCGTTCAGGGTGGCGAAGCTATCGATTGATCTCAGCGGGCGCTAAAGAAAATGTTTCGGCGGGCGATGTCCTTCGTAGGAATCCCCCTTCATGGAGTTTTGATATGGCCTTTTCCATCGGCTTTCCCAGTGCGGCAGCCGTGACCATCGGCGGCAAATCCGCAGCCACCCTGACGGCGCTGAGCGAGGCAGAAGCCCAGGCCGCCGATGAGGCCTTGGGTACGACGCGAGCCTCGGGCAAGGTCCGCACGGGCATGGGGGCCAGCGCCGAAGCAACCGACCAGGCGCAGGAGGGTGGTAGCACCGAGAGCGTTGCCGTCCAGGTGCTGCTCAAGCGGATGCAAGAGCTGCAGCAACAGCTTCGTGAGCAGCAACAGCAACTGGCCGTCGCCCAGGCGCGCAACTATCCGACGCCGGAAGGTAAGACCTCGGCGGTCATGGCGATCCAGGGGCAAATCGCCGATACCAGTGGCGCGTTGCTGGAAGTCACCGGCCATTTGGTCACGGAGCTGGCCAAGGGCGCCGGTTCGGGTACGGTGGTCAACACGACGGCCTGAGTCTCTACGTTGAGCGGCGACGTTGCCGATGAAACCGCAACGTTGACAAATCCCCGAAGCCTTACCATAGTTCACTTCACGCAAACGTTTGCGCGGCGTTCCGTGCACTGATTTGCTCACAATAATCATAAGATCGGAGTGAACCCATGAAGTTGCCATTCGCTGGACGCCTTCTCGCTGTTGCCATGCTCGCGGCCGCCTCCGCTGCGCTGCCTCTCTCCTCGGCATTCGCCCAGACCGCAGAAAAACCCAAGGTCGCCCTGGTCATGAAATCCCTGGCCAACGAATTCTTCCTGACCATGGAAGACGGCGCCAAGGCTTATCAGAAGGAACACTCCGCCGATTTCGACCTGATCTCCAACGGGATCAAGGATGAAACCGACACCGCCAACCAGATCCGTATCGTCGAGCAGATGATCGTGTCCAAGGTCGATGCCCTGATCATCGCGCCCGCGGATTCCAAGGCGATGGTGCCGGTGATCAAGAAAGCCGTGGATGCCGGCATCACAGTCATCAACATCGATAACCAGCTCGATCCGGCCGTGGTCAAGAGCAAGAACATCACCGTGCCGTTCGTAGGCCCTGACAACCGCAAGGGCGCGCGTCTGGTGGGCGAATACCTGGCCAAGCAACTCAAGGCCGGTGACGAAGTCGGCATCATCGAAGGCGTCTCCACCACCACCAACGCCCAGGCCCGCACCGCGGGCTTCAAGGATGCGATGGAAGCGGCGCGGGTCAAGGTCGTGTCCCTGCAATCCGGCGATTGGGAAATCAACAAGGGCAACCAGGTGGCCGCGTCGATGCTCAGCGAATACCCGAACATCAAGGCACTGCTGGCCGGTAACGACAGCATGGCGGTCGGTGCCGTATCGGCCGTGCGCGCGGCGGGCAAGGCCGGCAAGGTGCAGGTGGTCGGCTACGACAACATCAACGCCATCAAGCCGATGCTCAAGGACGGTCGTGTCCTGGCGACTGCCGACCAGTTCGCCGCCAAGCAGGCAGTGTTCGGCATCGAAACAGCGCTGAAGATGCTCAAGGGCGAAAAAGTCGACAGCGGCACCAACGGCGTTATCGAAACTCCGGTCGAGCTGGTGACCAAGCCGTAATCCTGGCGACACAACGGTGCTCGCCCATCCGGGCGAGCGCATTGGAGAGTTTGTTATGTCCGTTCGCGACCCGAACGCTGTCCTGTGCGTCAGCGGTATCGGCAAGACCTATGCCCAGCCGGTACTGACCGATATCACTTTGACGTTGATGCGCGGTGAAGTGCTGGCGCTGACCGGTGAAAATGGCGCCGGCAAAAGCACCTTGTCCAAGATCATCGGTGGGCTGGTGACGCCGACGACCGGGCAGATGCAATTTCAAGGTCAGGATTATCGCCCTGGCAGCCGGACCCAGGCTGAAGAGCTGGGCGTGCGCATGGTGATGCAGGAACTCAACCTGCTGCCGACCCTGTCCGTGGCTGAAAACCTGTTTCTCGACAACCTGCCCAGCCACGGTGGCTGGATCAGCCGCAAGCAGTTGCGCAAGGCGGCGATCGAGGCCATGGCCCAGGTGGGGCTCGATGCCATCGATCCCGACACGCTGGTCGGCGAGCTGGGGATCGGTCACCAGCAGATGGTCGAGATAGCCCGCAACCTGATCGGCGATTGCCATGTGCTGATTCTCGATGAGCCGACCGCCATGCTCACGGCGCGCGAAGTCGAGATGCTTTTTGAGCAGATCACTCGCTTGCAGGCGCGCGGCGTGTCGATCATCTACATTTCCCATCGCCTCGAAGAACTGGCGCGAGTCGCCCAGCGCATTGCCGTGCTGCGCGATGGCAACCTGGTCTGTGTCGAGCCGATGGCCAACTACGACAGTGAGCAACTGGTGACCCTGATGGTCGGTCGGGAGCTGGGCGAGCATATCGACCTTGGTCCACGCCAGATCGGCGCACCGGCGTTGACGGTTAAAGGCCTGACCCGTTCCGACAAGGTCCGTGACGTGTCCTTCGAAGTGCGCAGTGGCGAGATCTTTGGCATCTCCGGCCTGATCGGGGCCGGGCGCACCGAGTTGTTGCGGCTGATCTTCGGTGCCGACCCGGCCGACAGTGGCACGGTGGCGCTGGGTTCGCCGGCCCAGGTCGTGAGCATTCGCTCGCCGGCCGATGCGGTGGCCCATGGCATTGCGTTGATCACCGAAGACCGCAAGGGCGAAGGCCTGCTGCTGACCCAATCCATCGCCGCCAACATTGCCCTGGGCAACATGCCGGAGATTTCCAGCGCCGGCCTGGTCAATGGCGATGCCGAATTGGCCTTGGCCCAGCGGCAGGTCGATGCCATGCGCATCCGCAGTTCCAGCCCAACCCAATTGGTGTCCGAATTGTCGGGCGGCAACCAGCAGAAAGTCGTGATCGGTCGTTGGCTCGAACGCGACTGTGCGGTCATGCTGTTCGACGAGCCGACCCGTGGCATCGACGTCGGCGCCAAATTCGACATTTATGCACTGCTCGGCGAGCTGACTCGCCAGGGCAAGGCGCTGGTCGTGGTGTCCAGTGACCTGCGGGAATTGATGTTGATCTGTGACCGGATCGGCGTGCTGTCCGCCGGACGCTTGATCGACACCTTCGAGCGCGACAGCTGGACCCAGGATGACTTGCTTGCCGCCGCATTCGCCGGCTACCAGAAACGTGATGCGTTGCTCAACGAAGCAGCGCCTAGGGATTTTTCATGAAAACCGCATCTGCCGTCGGCAAATCGAGTGGCAACTTCTATGGCCTCGGGACTTACCTGGGCCTGGCCGGCGCGCTGCTGGCCATGGTCGCGCTGTTCTCGGTCCTGAGCAGCCATTTTCTGTCCTATGACACGTTCAGCACCTTGGCCAACCAGATTCCCGACCTCATGGTGCTGGCGGTCGGCATGACCTTCATCCTGATCATCGGCGGCATCGACCTGTCGGTGGGCTCGGTGCTCGCACTGGCGGCCTCGACGGTCAGCGTGGCCGTGCTCGGCTGGGGCTGGAGCGTCTGGCCATCGGCCTTGCTCGGCATGGCCGTGGCGGCGCTGGCGGGCACGGTCACCGGTTCGATCACCGTGGCATGGCGGATTCCATCGTTCATCGTCTCCCTCGGCGTGCTGGAAATGGCCCGAGGCCTGGCGTACCAGATGACCGGTTCCCGGACCGCCTACATCGGCGACTCGTTCGCCTGGCTGTCCAACCCCATCGCCTTTGGCATCTCGCCTTCGTTCATCATCGCCTTGCTGGTGATCTTCATTGCCCAAGCGGTGCTGACCCGCACGGTGTTCGGTCGCTACCTGATCGGCATCGGCACCAATGAAGAAGCCGTGCGCCTGGCCGGCATCAACCCAAAGCCTTACAAGATCCTGGTGTTCAGCCTGATGGGTCTGCTGGCCGGTGTGGCGGCGCTGTTCCAGATTTCTCGCCTGGAGGCCGCGGATCCGAACGCCGGTTCGGGGCTCGAGCTGCAAGTGATCGCTGCAGTCGTCATTGGCGGCACCAGCCTGATGGGTGGGCGCGGCTCGGTCATCAGCACCTTCTTTGGCGTGCTGATCATCTCCGTGCTCGCGGCGGGCCTGGCGCAGATTGGCGCCACCGAGCCGACCAAGCGCATCATTACCGGCGCGGTGATCGTGGTGGCGGTCGTGCTCGATACCTACCGCAGCCAGCGCGCCAGTCGGCGGGCTTGAACCATGGCGACGATCAAGGATGTAGCGGCGCTCGCGGGTATTTCCTACACCACCGTGTCCCACGTGGTGAACAAGACGCGACCGGTCAGCGAGGAGGTGCGGCTCAAGGTCGAGGCGGCCATCGAGCGCCTGGACTACGTGCCCAGCGCCGTGGCCCGGTCGCTCAAGGCCAAGACCACGGCGACCATCGGCCTGCTGGTGCCCAACAGCCTCAACCCTTACTTTGCCGAACTGGCCCGGGGCATCGAGGATTACTGTGAGCGCAACGGCTATTGCGTGATCCTGTGCAACTCCGACGACAACCCGGACAAGCAACGCAGCTACCTGCGGGTATTGCTGGAAAAACGTATCGATGGGCTGATCTTCGCGTCCACCGGCGGTGATGTCGGCCTGGCCGAGGGGCTGGCCAACGTGCGCACGCCCATGGTGATCGTCGACCGCGGGCTCGAGGGTGTCGATGCGGACCTGGTGCGCATCGATCATGAATACGGCGCCTACCTGGCGACCCGGCATCTGTTGGAGCTGGGGCACCGCGATATTGCCTTCATTGGCGGCCCGGCCAATACCAGCGTGGCGCAAATGCGCTTGGCCGGTTACTGCCGAGCGCTGAAAGAGGCGGGGATCGAGTTGCCCGTCGAGCGCATGCTCGAAAGCGACTTCACCAGTACCGGCGGCTACCGCGCCGCTGCGCAACTGCTTGAGCGGCAGCCGCCCAGCGCGATCTTTGCGGCCAACGACATGATCGGCATCGGTGTGCTGCGTGCCGCCGCCGAACGCAACGTGCGCGTGCCCAGCGAACTGTCGGTCATCGGTTTCGACGACATCCAGATGAGCCGTTATGTCTATCCGGCGTTGACCACGGTGGGGCAGTCGATCCTGCAGCTTGGCGAGATGGCGGCCGAAGTGCTGCTGCTGCGTATCGCGACGCCGAGCCTTGCCACCGATCAGCGGATCGTGACGCCGAGTATTGTCCTGCGAGAGTCGACTGCACCGCTGTCCGGTACATTCGCCCAATACCGCTGAACCGAATTGATGAGTAGTGATGTATGCCAGCAAAAGTAGTGGTAATAGGCAGCCTGAACATGGACCTGGTGACCCGGGCGCCGCGCCTGCCCCGTGGCGGTGAAACGCTGATTGGTCATTCGTTCGCCACCATCCCGGGCGGCAAGGGCGCCAACCAGGCGGTCGCCGCCGCGCGCCTGGGGGCGCAAGTGTCGATGGTGGGTTGCGTGGGCAGCGATGCCTACGGCGAGCAATTGCGCGGCGCGCTGCTGGTCGAGGGCATCGACTGCCAGGCGGTGCGCGTGGTGGAGGATTCAAGTGGCGTGGCGCTGATTGTCGTCGATGACAACAGCCAGAATGCCATCGTCATCGTCGCCGGCGCCAACGGAGCACTCACCGCCGAGGTCTTGGACAGTGTCGATGCAGTGCTGCAAAGCGCCGATGTCATCATCTGCCAGTTGGAAGTGCCGGACGCCACCGTCGGCCATGCCCTCAAGCGCGGCCGTGAGTTGGGCAAAATCGTCATTCTCAACCCCGCACCGGCTTCCCATGCGTTGCCGGCCGACTGGTATGCCTGTGTCGATTATCTGATTCCCAATGAAAGCGAAGCCGCGGTGCTGAGCGGGCTGGCGGTGGAATCGTTGGAAACCGCCGAAGCCGCCGCAGCGCATCTGATCGCCGCCGGTGCCGGCAAGGTGATCGTGACCCTGGGGGCCCAGGGCTTGATGTTCGCCAACGGTGCCAGCTTCGAACATTTCCCGGCCCCGCGGGTCAAGGCGGTGGACACCACGGCGGCCGGAGACACCTTTGTCGGCGGCTTCGCGGCAGCCCTGGCCGGCGGCAAGAACGAAGTCGAAGCGATTCGTTTCGGTCAGGCCGCCGCCGCGCTGTCGGTCACCCGATCCGGCGCGCAACCTTCAATTCCCACATTGCTGGACGTACAGGCTTTCAAATCATGAAAAAGACGCCGTTGTTGAATGTGGCACTGTCCCGACTGATCGCCTCCCTCGGCCACGGAGACAAGGTGGTCATCGGCGATGCCGGTCTGCCTGTGCCGCCCCAGGTCGAATTGATCGACCTGGCCCTGACCCATGGCATTCCTGACTTTGTCAGCACCTTGAAGGTGGTGCTCAGCGAAATGCAGGTGGAAAGCCATGTGTTGGCCGAGGAAATCCTCGACAAGCAACCGTCGGCCCTGACGACCCTGCAAGCGCTGAATGCAGAGGGTGCGCTGGGTGAGCGGACGCTGGTCAGTCATGAGCAATTCAAGGTCATCAGCCGACAGGCGCGGGCGATCATTCGCACCGGCGAGTGCTCGCCATACTGCAATATCGTGCTGGTCGCTGGAGTGACGTTCTAATCCCGTTCAACCCTGCACAAGGAGTGCGCCATGCACCGCTATGCTCAGAAAATGCATCAACTGATCCGGAGTCTGCTGCTTTTGTCACTGATCACCGCAACGAGCGCCCAGGCGGCGGAAAAAATTGACTTGATCATCGACACCGATCCAGGCGCTGACGACGTGGTGGCGCTGCTGTTCGCCCTGGCATCGCCCGAGGAACTGCATATCCGTGCGCTGACCACCGTCGCCGGCAATGTGCGCCTGGACAAGACCTCGCGCAACGCTCGCCTGGCCCGTGAATGGGCGGGGCGCGAAGACGTGCCGGTCTATGCCGGTGCGCCGAAACCGTTGATGCGCACGCCCATCTACGCGGAAAACATCCATGGCAAGGAAGGCCTGTCGGGTGTCACGGTACATGAGCCGAAGAAGGGGTTGGCCGAGGGCAATGCCGTCAACTACCTGATCGACACGCTAAAGGCCGCCAAGCCCCACAGCATCACCATTGCGATGCTGGGTCCGCAGACCAACCTGGCGCTGGCCTTGGTCCAGGAGCCCGATATCGTCCAGGGCATCAAGGAAGTGGTGATCATGGGCGGCGCGCACTTCAACGGCGGTAATATCACGCCGGTGGCCGAGTTCAATCTGTTCGCCGACCCGCAGGCGGCCGAGGTGGTGGCCAAGAGCGGCGTGAAGCTGACCTACCTGCCGTTGGACGTGACCCACAAGATCCTCACCAGCGAAGCGCGCCTGAAGCAGATCGCGGCGTTGAACAATAACGCCAGCAAGCTGGTGGGCGATATTCTCAACGAATACGTCAAGGGCGACATGGAGCACTACGGCATGACGGGCGGGCCGGTGCATGACGCGACGGTGATTGCCTACCTGCTCAAGCCGCAATTGTTCACCGGCCGTTCGGTCAATGTCGTCGTGGACAGCCGCGAGGGGCCAACGTTCGGGCAGACCATCGTTGACTGGTACGACGGCTTGAAGGCACCGAAGAACGCGTTCTGGGTGGAAAACGGTGATGCCCAGGGCTTCTTCGATCTGCTGACCGAGCGCCTGGCGCGCCTGAAGTAACTTGCCTGACATGTGCCCGCAGGCCGGAGCTGCGGGTGCATGAGCCTCAATCCACGGCGTCGACGATGCTCGGGTAGCGTTCGAAGGCTTGCTGGATGAAATCGCGTGCGACCTCCGTTCCCAGCTCCTTCACCAACAATTCTATACCGATGAGCGCCAGTTCCTCCGGGCTGCCCGGGCTATAGGAGCTGTGGCCCTGCGACCATTTGGCATTGATGGTGGCTTCGATGCTGACGGTGCTCATGGTCGGGCTCGCGAGTTGGAGGTCTGTAGGCTGAGTTAACCATTTTTGCCGAGGATTTGGCACTGCGACTTAGGCATTGGGGGAGGGCTGTGCGACACTTGGTCTTTTATTTTTAAGGAGCCCCACCGTGCAGATCGATTTGAACGCTCCTGATGGCCTGACCGTCGAGGCGGTTCGTCAGTTGCTGGCCTCGGCCAGTGATGACGAGCATACCCAGCTGCGCGTGACCAAAGGCGGCATCGCCTATTTGTCCTCGGGCGTGGTCGGCGGCACCGACATCGACGGTTTACGGTTTCGCCTCGAGACCTGGGCGAAGGGTTCGGGCTACGTCGGGCGTGTCGCTGCCAGTGACGAGGTTTGGGTCATGCAGATCTACAACGCGCTGAAGGACAACTGGCCCAATCCGCCCTTCGATTACATCGACGTTTATTGAGTCGCGTTCATATCCAGTCACGATTCAAGCCTGAACAGCGGGAGCGGGCTCAGGCAAACTGCCAGCTTTCCCAGTCTGATGGCTGCGGTGTTGCAACCAAGCGCCGTTTAGGTTGTCGCACGCTCACTGTTTATTCATCGAAAAAAGGAGGCTTCATGCCTTGGAAGCTCGCGTCATTGAGTACTTTGCTGGCCGCCATGATCTTGAGCGGTTGCAGCAACACCTCTGAATCGACCCCTGAACCTGTGGCGGCCGAGACCGGTCACAGCCGCTGCGAAGCAAAGGCCGCCGAGTTCGCCATTGGAAAGAAAGCTTCGCCAGAGCTGCTGGAGCAGGCCCGTACCCGTGCCGGCGCGCAGAATGCGCGGATCCTCAAGCCCAACGACATGGTGACGCTTGAATATCGCTCCGATCGCCTGAACCTCAACACCGATGCCAACCTGGTGATCAATCGAGTGAACTGCGGCTGATCGACGCTTTTCAATCGCCCATAAAAAACCCCGTCACATGGACGGGGTTTTTTTAGTACGCGGAGAAATTACTCAGCGCGAACCTGTGCAGCTTGCATACCCTTTTGGCCTTTCTCAGCCACGAAGGAAACGGTCTGGCCTTCTTTCAGGCTTTTGAAACCGTCGCTTTCGATAGCTTTGAAGTGTACGAACAGGTCGTCACCGCCACCTTGAGGAGTGATGAAGCCGAAGCCTTTTTCATCGTTGAACCATTTAACGGTGCCGGTTTGGCGATTAGACATGGTGTATCTCCAAGAAACATATATTTTCAGTGTACTGTGCTGCTCAGGCCAACTGGGCACACCCGGGTATCATAGTCGAAATGTTCGATTTGGGAGCCCCCCGCAGGCGTTGTTTGCCAATCAGTCGTGTTTACTTTATCGCCTTTACCCGCTGAAAGGCCCGGTTTTAAAGGCTTTCAGCCGAAAGTAAAGACGATAAAAAAAGCTGAAAAACCTGCATAAATCAAAGAAAAAAGCCTTTATTCGAGCCTTTTTATCCCTGTCGGGCGCCTCGCAAGGCTCCGATTATTCATTTTTTCGCGGGCGGGTTGGCCTTGCATTTGGCGATCTGCCCCAATGCCTTTTGCTGCAGCTCCGGGGTGGCCTTGTTGTCCATCAAGGCCTGGATGTCCGAGGCAGGGTAGGACTTGATCGCATCGGCGCCACAGGCACAATGGGACTTGGCCGCGGCCGCGCCGATCTGGGGTGTTGCCGCCTCCGTGCATTGGGCCATGTATTTTTCGCGCTCGCCCTTGGGCCAGTCGGCATGGGCGGTCAGTGGAAGCAGCAGGGCGAGGGGGGCGACTACTGCGAACAATGTATTCAGACGCATGCGAAGATGCTCCTTTCGGGTCGATGTCTTGTTATCTGAGGCGTTGCGCTCGCTTCAGTTCAGCACTCTGGCATAAAAACCCTGGATTTACGTCTGCTTCAATTCCCACGCGGCGATGACCGTTCATCTGTGCTAGCATGCCGGGCTCGGCTATTTCCAGGCTGCGGATGATCGTTCGTCCCGGTGGCAAATAACCCGAATAACCCTGATTTGAATCCCAGTCACTCTGGTTCGGTTTCCCGGTTGGCCGCAAGGCTCCTGCCGCTGTAAGGCAGGCGTTCGTCATTGAATGGCCTGGACTGGATCTTGTACTGGCTCATCCCAACCCACGTGACCTTTGGTAGGGGTCACCACTAGGAGAGGAGGCGCCATGCCAACTATTACTCTTCCCGACGGCAGTCAACGTTCGTTCGATCACCCGGTTTCCGTAGCCGAGGTCGCCGCATCCATCGGTGCTGGCCTGGCCAAGGCCACCCTGGCCGGCAAGGTCAATGGCAAACTGGTCGACGCCAGTGACGTCATCGACAGCGACGCCACGCTGCAAATCATCACGCCCAAGGATGAAGAGGGGCTGGAGATCATTCGCCACTCTTGCGCGCACCTGGTCGGCCATGCGGTCAAGCAGCTGTACCCGAGCGCGAAGATGGTCATCGGGCCGGTCATCGATGAAGGCTTCTATTACGACATCGCCTTCGAACGTCCTTTCACCCCGGACGACATGGCGGCCATCGAACAGCGCATGCAGCAGCTGATCGAGAAAGATTACGACGTCATCAAGAAAGTCACCCCGCGCGCCGAAGTCATCGAAGTCTTCAAGGCCCGTGGCGAGGACTACAAGCTGCGTCTGGTGGAAGACATGCCGGACGAGCAGGCCATGGGCCTGTACTACCACGAAGAATACGTCGACATGTGCCGCGGCCCGCACGTGCCGAACACGCGCTTCCTGAAATCCTTCAAGCTGACCAAGCTGTCCGGCGCCTACTGGCGTGGCGACGCGAAGAACGAGCAGTTGCAGCGCGTCTACGGCACCGCCTGGGCGGACAAGAAGCAACTGTCGGCCTATATCCAGCGCATCGAAGAAGCCGAAAAGCGCGATCACCGCAAGATCGGCAAGCGCCTGGGCCTGTTCCATACCCAGGAAGAGTCCCCGGGCATGGTGTTCTGGCACCCGAACGGCTGGACCCTGTACCAGGTGCTCGAGCAGTACATGCGCCAGGTTCAGCGTGAGAACGGCTACTTGGAGATCAAGACGCCGCAAGTGGTCGACCGCAGCCTGTGGGAGAAATCCGGGCACTGGGCCAACTACGCCGACAACATGTTCACCACCCAGTCGGAAAACCGCGACTACGCCATCAAGCCGATGAACTGCCCGTGCCACGTGCAGGTGTTCAACCAGGGCTTGAAGAGCTACCGCGAACTGCCAATGCGCCTGGCCGAGTTCGGTGCCTGCCACCGCAACGAGCCGTCGGGTGCGCTGCACGGCATCATGCGCGTGCGTGCGTTCACCCAGGACGATGCGCACATCTTCTGCACCGAAGAGCAGATGCAGGCCGAATCCGCCGCGTTCATCAAGCTGACCATGGACGTCTATCGCGACTTCGGGTTCACCGAGGTCGAGATGAAGCTGTCCACTCGTCCGGAAAAACGCGTCGGCTCCGATGAGCTGTGGGATCGCGCCGAAGCGGCCCTGGCCGCCGCCCTTGATAGCGCGGGGCTTGCGTACGACCTTCAGCCAGGCGAGGGCGCCTTCTACGGTCCGAAGATCGAATTTTCGCTGAAAGATTGCCTCGGTCGCGTGTGGCAGTGTGGTACCTTGCAGCTCGATTTCAACCTGCCGATCCGTCTGGGCGCTGAATATGTGTCCGAAGACAACAGCCGCAAGCACCCGGTCATGCTTCACCGCGCGATCCTCGGTTCGTTCGAGCGTTTCGTCGGGATTCTGATCGAACACTACGAGGGCGCGTTCCCTGCGTGGCTGGCGCCGACCCAGGCAGTGATCATGAATATCACTGATAAACAGGCAGATTTTGCCGCTGAAGTCGAAAAAACTCTCAACCAAAGCGGATTTCGTGCCAAGTCCGACTTGAGAAATGAAAAGATCGGCTTTAAAATCCGCGAGCATACTTTGCTCAAGGTTCCCTTTCTCTTGGTTATTGGAGATCGGGAGGTCGAGATGCAGACTGTCGCTGTGCGTACTCGTGAAGGTGCTGACCTGGGCTCGATGCCCGTCGCCGAATTCGCTGAGTTCCTCGCGCAAGCGGTTTCCCGGCGTGGTCGCCCAGATTTGGAGTAATTATTATTAAGCGTGAAATGAGACAAGATAAACGAGCTGCACCGAAAGCCCCGATCAACGAGAATATCTCGGCACGCGAGGTTCGGTTAATTGGCGCTGACGGCGAGCAGATTGGCATCGTCTCGATTGATGAAGCGCTTCGTATTGCTGAAGAAGCCAAGCTTGATCTGGTAGAAATCTCCGCGGACGCAGTCCCACCGGTTTGCCGGGTGATGGACTACGGCAAGTCGATCTTCGAAAAGAAGAAGCAGATTGCCGCGGCGAAGAAAAACCAGAAGCAGATTCAGGTAAAAGAAATCAAGTTTCGTCCAGGGACGGAGGAAGGGGATTACCAGGTAAAACTGCGCAACCTGGTACGTTTCCTGAGTGATGGGGACAGGGCCAAGGTATCCTTGCGATTCCGCGGCCGTGAGATGGCCCACCAGGAGCTGGGGATGGAACTCCTCAAGCGGGTTGAACAAGACCTGCTCGAGTACGGTTCGGTCGAACAGCATCCTAAGATGGAAGGACGCCAGCTGATCATGGTCATCGCCCCGAAAAAGAAGAAGTAATCACCAGGGCACGGCAGGCCTTGCGATTATGTTTATCAACTGAATGCGGAGTATCCGAACATGCCAAAGATGAAGACCAAAAGTGGTGCTGCTAAGCGGTTTCTGAAAACTGCTAACGGTATCAAGCACAAGCACGCTTTCAAGAGCCACATCCTGACCAAAATGTCGACCAAGCGTAAGCGTCAACTGCGCGGTAGCAGCTTGCTGCATCCGTCTGACGTGGCAAAAGTCGAGCGCATGCTGCGCCTTCGTTAATTTTTGGATCAAGAATAGAGGAAGTAACTCATGGCTCGTGTAAAGCGTGGCGTCATTGCCCGTAAACGTCACAAAAAAATTCTGAAACTTGCTAAAGGCTACTACGGCGCGCGTTCCCGCGTATTCCGTGTTGCCAAGCAAGCGGTAATCAAGGCAGGCCAATACGCCTACCGTGACCGTCGTCAGAAAAAACGTCAGTTCCGCGCTCTGTGGATCGCTCGTATCAACGCTGGTGCTCGTGTTAACGGTCTGTCCTACAGCCGTTTCATCGCTGGCCTGAAAAAAGCGTCCATCGAGATCGACCGTAAGGTTCTGGCTGATCTGGCAGTGAACGAAAAAGCGGCGTTTGCTGCGATTGTCGAGAAAGCTAAAGCCACCTTGGCTTAAGTACCCCCGGCAGTCACCGGGGTCCACCTCTGTGGGCCCGGGTGTCAAACGTCATAAATAGGGGAAGAGCCTTAAAGCTCTTCCCCTATTTTGTATCTGGAGTCTGTACATGGAAAACCTGGACGCGCTGGTCGCTCAAGCACTAGAGGCTGTGCAAAGCGCTGAAGATATCAATGCCCTGGAGCAAATCCGGGTTCACTACCTTGGCAAGAAGGGCGAGTTGACTCAGGTGATGAAGACCCTGGGGAACCTGCCAGCCGAAGAGCGTCCGCAGGTCGGTGCGCTGATCAACGTTGCCAAGGAGCGTGTCACAGAGGTCCTCAATGCGCGCAAGGCGTTGTTCGAGGAGGCGGACCTGGCTGCCAAGCTCGCCGCCGAGTCCATCGACGTGACCCTGCCTGGCCGTGGCCAGACTTCTGGTGGCCTGCATCCGGTCACCCGGACCCTGGAACGCATCGAGCAGTTCTTCACCCACATCGGCTACGGCATTGCCGAAGGCCCCGAGGTCGAAGACGACTATCACAACTTCGAGGCGCTCAACATCCCAGGCCATCACCCGGCCCGGTCGATGCACGACACCTTCTATTTCAACGCGAACATGCTGTTGCGCACCCATACCTCGCCGGTACAGGTCCGCACCATGGAATCGCAGCGGCCGCCGATCCGCATCGTCTGCCCAGGCCGTGTGTATCGCAGCGACTCCGATATCACCCACTCGCCGATGTTCCATCAGGTCGAAGGCTTGCTGGTTGATCGCGACATCAATTTCGCCGACCTCAAAGGCACTATCGAAGAGTTCCTGCGGGTGTTCTTCGAAAAAGAGCTGGCCGTGCGTTTCCGCCCTTCGTACTTCCCGTTCACCGAGCCCTCGGCGGAAGTCGACATGGAATGCGTGATGTGCAGCGGCAAAGGCTGCCGCGTCTGTAAGCAGACGGGCTGGCTGGAAGTCATGGGCTGCGGCATGGTTCACCCGAACGTGCTGCGCATGTCCGGAATCGATCCGGAAGAATTCTCGGGCTTTGCCTTCGGCATGGGCGTGGAACGCCTGGCCATGCTGCGTTACGGCGTGAACGACTTGCGTCTGTTCTTCGACAACGACTTGCGGTTCCTCGCGCAATTTCGCTAGTCGTAACGAACCTTTAGGAGAGCAGGATGAAATTCAGTGAACAATGGCTGCGCGGCTGGGTAAGCCCGCAGGTAAGCCAGGACGAGCTGGTTGCTCGCCTGTCGATGGCCGGCCTCGAGGTCGATAGCGTGACGCCGGCCGCCGGTGCATTCAGCGGTGTGGTGGTGGGCGAGGTGCTGGGCACCGAGCAGCACCCTGACGCCGACAAGCTGCGGGTTTGCCAGGTCAGCAATGGCGCGGAAACCTTCCAGGTCGTCTGTGGCGCGCCCAACGTGCGCCCGGGCCTGAAGATCCCGTTCGCCATGATCGGCGCCGAACTGCCGGGCGACTTCAAGATCAAGAAAGCCAAGCTGCGCGGCGTCGAGTCCAACGGCATGTTGTGCTCCCAGGCCGAACTGCAGATTGGCGAAGGCAACGATGGCCTGATGGAGCTTCCGGCGGATGCGCCGGTGGGTCAGGACATTCGTGAATACCTGGGCCTGGACGACGCGAGCATCGAGGTCGACCTGACGCCGAACCGTGGCGACTGCCTGTCCCTCGCGGGTCTGGCCCGTGAAGTCGGCGCGTTGTATGCCGCTCCTGTGACGCGTCCGACGGTTGCGACCGTGCCGGCCGTGCATGACGAAGTGCGTTCGATTGAAGTCCTGGCGCCGGCGGCATGTCCGCGGTACCTGGGCCGCGTCATCCGTAACGTCGACCTGTCCAAGCCGACGCCGCTGTGGATGGTCGAGCGCCTGCGTCGCGCCGACGTGCGCAGCATCGACGCCGCCGTCGACATCACCAACTATGTCATGCTGGAGCTGGGTCAGCCGCTGCATGCGTTCGATCTCGCCGAAATCAACGGTGGCATCCGCGTACGCATGGCCGAAGAAGGCGAGAAGCTGGTGCTGCTCGACGGCCAGGAAGTGACCCTGCGCAGCGACACCCTGGTGATTGCCGACCACGCCCGCGCCCTGGCGATTGCCGGCGTGATGGGTGGCGAGCACAGTGGCGTATCCGCCACCACCCGCGATGTATTCCTGGAAAGCGCGTTCTTCGACCAGATCGCCGTCGCTGGCAAGGCTCGTTCCTATGGCCTGCACACCGACGCCTCGCACCGCTACGAGCGAGGCGTGGACTGGCAGCTGGCCCGTGAAGCCATGGAGCGCGCCACCGGCCTGCTGCTGGATATCACCGGTGGCGAAGCCGGGCCGGTCATCGAGACTGTCAGCGAACAGCACCTGCCCAAGATTGCACCGATCACCCTGCGTGCCCAGCGCATCACCCAGATGCTGGGCATGGAAATGGATTCGGCCGAAGTCGAACGCCTGCTCAGCGCCCTGGGCCTGAACATCAGCGCCGATGGGGCAGGGCAGTGGCGCGTCGAAGTGCCAAGCCATCGCTTCGATATCAGCCTGGAAGTCGACCTGATCGAAGAATTGGCCCGCCTGTACGGCTACAACCGCCTGCCGGTTCGCTACCCGCAAGCCCGCCTGGCGCCACAAGCCAAGGCTGAAGCCCGCAGCGACCTGCCGGAACTGCGCCGCCTGCTGGTGGCCCGTGGGTATCAGGAAGCGATCACCTACAGCTTCATCGATCCACGCCAGTTCGAGCTGTTCAGCCCGGGCGTCGAGCCGCTGTTGCTGGCCAACCCGATCTCCAACGACATGGCCGCCATGCGTTCGTCCCTGTGGCCGGGCCTGGTCAAGTCGCTCCAGCACAACCTGAACCGCCAGCAGGATCGCGTGCGCCTGTTCGAAAGCGGCCTGCGTTTTGTCGGTCAGTTGGAAGGCTTGAAGCAAGAGCCGATGTTGGCCGGTGTCGTCTGTGGCAGTCGCTTGCCGGAAGGCTGGGCGCAAGGTCGCGATGTCGTCGACTTCTTCGACGTCAAGGCTGACGTGGAAGCGGTGCTGGGCTTCGCCGGCGCGCTCGACGCATTCACTTTCGTACCGGGCAAGCACCCGGCGCTGCATCCGGGGCAGACTGCGCGGATCGAGCGAGACGGGCGTGAAGTCGGCTATGTCGGTGCCATTCACCCGGAACTGTCGAAAACCTTGGGCCTTGATCGTCCTGTCTTCGTTTTCGAGCTGGTCCTGGCCGAAGTGGCACAGGGGAAAATGCCGAAATTCCAGGAGTTATCGCGCTTTCCTGAAGTACGCCGTGACCTTGCGCTGCTGGCCGACCGTGAGGTCGCTTCCAGTGCTGTACTGGAGGTAATTCGTGAAAATGCAGGCGAATGGCTAACGGACCTCAGGCTATTTGACGTGTATCAGGGTAAAGGTATTGATCCGCATAGAAAAAGCCTTGCAGTCGGCTTGACCTGGCAGCATCCATCGCGCACTCTTAATGACGATGAGGTGAATACCGCAACGCAAAATATCCTCACCTCGCTCGAAACCAGGTTGAACGCCACGTTAAGGAAGTGACGTATGGGGGCTCTGACGAAAGCTGAGATGGCGGAACGTCTGTATGAGGAGCTGGGCCTGAATAAACGGGAGGCCAAAGAATTGGTCGAACTGTTTTTCGAAGAAATCAGGCACGCTCTGGAAGACAACGAACAGGTCAAGTTGTCCGGTTTCGGCAATTTCGACCTTCGGGACAAACGCCAGCGGCCTGGCCGCAATCCGAAAACGGGAGAAGAAATCCCGATCACGGCTCGCCGTGTGGTCACCTTTCGTCCAGGGCAGAAGTTGAAGGCCCGAGTTGAGGCTTATGCTGGAACCAAGTCATAACGACGAACTACCCGTCATCCCGGGCAAACGCTACTTCACCATTGGTGAAGTCAGCGAGCTGTGTGCGGTAAAACCACACGTGCTGCGCTACTGGGAGCAGGAGTTTCCTCAACTCAACCCGGTCAAGCGCCGCGGAAACCGCCGGTATTATCAGCGACAAGACGTGCTGATGATCCGGCAGATCCGCGCGCTGCTGTACGACCAGGGGTTCACCATCGGCGGCGCACGCCTGCGCCTCTCCGGTGATGAGGCCAAGGACGATACAACCCAGTACAAACAGATGATCCGCCAGATGATCGCCGAGCTTGAAGATGTGCTGGTGGTGCTCAAGAAATAATTTCTGCTTTTAAATACTTCCAGTTTTCAAAAGCTTGCGTTATATTCCTGAGCGTTCCGCTGAGAAGCGGAACAAGATTCACGCCTAGTCGGGGCGTAGCGCAGTCCGGTAGCGCACTAGCATGGGGTGCTAGGGGTCGAGTGTTCGAATCACTCCGTCCCGACCATATTTACTGAGTAAAATCAGACAGTTAAGCCGATCATATAGATCGGCTTTTTTGTGCCTGCGAAAAATTTGTGGCCATGTTCCTTCGCATCCGGTGCTGAAGATTCGACTAAGCCTGCCTGCGCAGCCGGGCAAAAGCATAATAAGGACACTACGTGCTACGGAAAGCGGTTCTACTGGTGCTGATCACCAGCCTAAGCGGCTGCATGGCCACCGCGATGCGAATGGACTACGACAAGCACCGATGCCCCTACATCGGCCTGCGCTTTGATTGGTGGCTGGTGGGCACGTCCAAAGGAAAGCTGATCCCTTTCCTGCTGATCGACGCACCGTTCTCCTTGGTGGTCGATACCGTATTCTTCCCTTTCGAATATCAATACAGCTGCAACCTCTAAGCGACAGAGGCTCTTACGTGCAGGGGCGTTTGTGGCTACTGTTGACGTTTGTGTGTGCCCAGGCCAGTCCGCGAGCCAGGGTTCAGGCATAGCGCTTTTCCAAAGTAGAGGGATCCTGCATGAAAGCCGTCGTTTACGAAGCCTTTTCCCAACCTCCACATGTGATGACCGTCGAAGATCCAACCCCCGAGCGTCACGGTGTGGTTGTCCAGGTCCTCGGCACGGGCGTATGCCGAAGCGACTGGCATGGCTGGAAAGGCCATGACCCTGACATTCAGCTGCCCCATGTGCCCGGTCACGAGTTGGCCGGGATCGTGGCGGAGGTGGGCAAGGACGTCACCCGATGGAAGGTGGGCGATCGCATTACCGTGCCTTTTGTTGGTGGCTGTGGCGCGTGCCCGGAATGCAATAGCGGCAACCAGCAGGTGTGCCACAGCCAGTTTCAGCCGGGGTTCACCCATTGGGGCTCTTTCGCCGAGTATGTGGGGATTCACCAGGCGGATTTGAACCTGGTTGCGCTACCGGACAACATGGACTTCGCCACGGCGGCGAGCCTGGGTTGTCGGTTCGTCACGTCGTTCCGTGCGGTGGTCGATCAAGGCAAGGTCACGGCGGGCCAGTGGGTGGCGGTTCATGGTTGTGGTGGTGTGGGGCTGTCAGCGGTGATGATCGCCCACGCTGTCGGGGCGAACGTTATCGCGATTGATATCTCCGACGATAAGCTCAAGCTTGCCCAGTCGCTTGGTGCCGTTGCGACGGTCAATGCCAGCCGTGTGGCGGATGTGACCGAGGCGGTGCTTGAGATGACGAAGGGCGGCGCTCATGTTTCGTTGGATGCGCTCGGTCATCCAACGACCTGCTTCAACTCCATCAACAATCTGAGACGGCGTGGCCGGCATGTCCAGGTCGGTTTGATGCTGGCCGATCACAGCACGCCGGCGATCCCGATGAGCAAAGTCATTGCCTATGAGCTGGAAATCTGTGGCAGCCATGGCATGCAGGCTCACCGTTACGGCGCGATGATGGACATGATCACGTCCGGCAAGCTGGCGCCTGAAAAACTGGTGGGCAAGACCATCAGCCTCGAACAATCCATTGATGCGCTTATGAACATGGACCGGTTCGACACGGCAGGGGTGACGGTGGTGACGCAGTTCTAGACGCTTGCCACCGGCTGGCCGAGAGACTCCCGATACTGTGCTTCATCGACCTCGGTCAGGGTTGCATAACCGTCGTAGTAGTACATTCGGTTCCTGTCCCGAGCATAGCGCTCACTCAGGAATTCCAGGGTGGCCAGGTCGATACGCTTGGCGCTGACGGGCCGTCGGTGACAGAACAACTTGCGCGTTCCCAGTTGCAGGAAATCGGGGTGGGGCACGCGGACTTCATCGGGGTCGAACGGTACATCCAGCGGCTTGCCTTCCGAGAGGATCAGGGTAGGGCTGACGGCATAGGTGCCGAGAATGCGGGTATCCGAGGGATGTAGGCGTTTTTTCGCCTCGCCGTAGTAATAGACCGCATTTTGATCCTGGGCCCAGCCATGGCCGCAGGACTCGAAGGTGGCCACATGGGCCTTACGAATCGGTTCGGGAGGATGGTAGAAAACCCGGTGGCAGAACACGGTTTTGCCGTCGGTCAGGTAGGGCCCACCGAGCGCGCGGAAATGCTCCGCGGGTTCTTGGGAAAACCGTTCGGGCACTTGCGTTTCGGCGTTATGAAACGGGATCAAATACAAGCCCTGGGCATCGCCGCACAGGTGCGTGTCGAGCAATTTGAAACTCGCTGCGTCCAGCCCGTTGATCACGCGGCCATGGAAATACACTTGGTCGCCTAGTTCGAAACCTTGACCGATGGCCTGTAGCGACTGCGTTTGCGTGTGGGTTTGCGCGGCCTCGGTTGTTGCCCGCAAACGGTGCCACCAATAGCCCTCCAACTGCGGATGAGCCGCGAAATAAGGTGCCCAGGCCTCTTGCATGGCCGTATCGATGATCCCGTCTGAGCCCAGCGGGCCGTGCTTGTCGCCTGCCAGCACGGGGGAGTAATCCTGGTCATTGCGACAGAGTTGGGTCACGACGAAGCTTTGCGCGTCGACATCGAGGCGTTTCTGGCGCCTGTAGATGTGCCGGTGATCACGGTAATAGTCGAACCCCAAATGGCGAAAGCTCGGACCGTGGGCGTCACGCACGCGGGTCCCGGCGGCGTAGACGAAACTGTCGTCCACGGCAAAATAATCATCCTCGTATTCGTTGGCGCTGACCACGCGGCCGCACTCATCGAACGTCGGCTGCCAGCACTTGAGCAGGTGGAAATCGCCAACGTAGCGGATGCTCTTGCCGGTCAGGTAATAGGCGCGTTGCTTGTCCTTGGCGTAGCGTTCATTCAGCACGGTGAAGGTTGCCAGGTCGGCATTGTCGATGCGGTAGAAGTATTCATAGGAAATGCTTGAACCTTGCTGCGCTTGCACGATGATCGACTGTCCGTCGGTTCCCCAGCGTTGGGCGAGCATCTGGAAGTCGTCCGGGCTTGCCACCGGCAGCGGCGTGCCGTTCTTCTGGTGCAAGGGCTTGAAGCCCTTGTAGACCTGATCGTCGATCACTCGATAGGACGGGTGATTGCAATACCGCACCCGCGCCGTGGCGCTGACGAAAAGTTGCCCTTGCAGAAAGAGATGCACACCGTCGCTGAACAGGGCAGACGCTGAAGTCACCGAGGCGGGCGACTCTGGCAACAGGGCCAGGCTGTCGGGTCGGGCCTCGGGAATCTGGCTGATCGCGTACTCGCCGAACCAATAGGCGCCGGCTGCGTCACGCCAGTACTGGTGGCCGAGGCTTTCCAGGCCGTTGTCGAACCGAAACGGCAAGGTTTGGAGCGCGTGGTAGCCGTGGCGTGCCCGGTAGGCTGGAAGCAGGTAGTAATCGCGCAGGACGTCGCGCAAGACCCAAGGGCTGCGTCGATGCCGCCAAACCGGCTGACCGGCCAGCAAGGGCGAGGGCGGATAGTGCCCGGCGCTGGCAGATTGTGCCAACTCGCCGGGGCGTGCACCTTCAGGGCTGAGCATGATGTACACATCAGGCACTTGCCCGTCGCCCAGCAGCACGCCGTCCATGAACGCGAAGCCTTGATGCCATTCAAGGTTAAGCGGTTCCCAGTCAGCCTTATCCGTCCCTGTGATTGTCATGTCAGTGCGATCTGCCCTCCAGATAGGTGGAACACCAAACCAAAGACCGCCGCCGCCACGCTCAAAAAATGAACTTGAACAGCGCAATCACCACGATCAGGCCAATCAGGAAAATGATGCCTACGGTGCCGCCAAGGAATTTCAACATAAGAACGCTCTCATCGGATGGGCTTAATCGTCTAGACCGCCACCGATCACGCGCGTTTCGTCGAATATTCAGCCGTGATGATCAATGGACCGCAAAAGACCTCGGCACTGGCACATGCTCGAATTTCGAGATGGTCTTGATCCAGTAGCGACGATAGTCCGTCTGGTCCGGCGCCAGCGGTGCGTGGCTGGACCACGGATGTTTCTCCTTCAGGCTGGCGCGGTACGCTTCCCATTCTTTCTGTTCGGCCACTTCCCGGGCTTTGCTCCGGTCGTCGAACCAGCCCAGCACGTAAGCTTCGCCCTGATCCGTGCCGTGCGCTATCAGCAAATAAATTTCTGTCATGACTGACCTACCGTTCCGTCCTGCGCCCCAGTGGTGGGGGCTTATCCGGGGTATCGGCCGTTATGGCGCGTGTTTGAGGTTGATCGCAGAAAAACGCTGGGCCCAATGATGGGCGTCACGAAACTGCTGAACAGCCGAACAATCGCTTTGACTGGCGAGCGCTTCGACGGCGGTTTTGCGCAAATCGGTGCCTTCCTCCACGATCCAGACGCCCGGCTCCCGGTCGCGCAGGGCCATTTCACCGAAGCGGGTGGAAATGACGGGCAGGCCGAGGGCGCGGTATTCGTAGTATTTGATCGGATCGACCGAGGCGGTCAGGCGATTGCGCTTGAACGGGATCAAACCCACCGAAAACCTTGCCATGGCCGCGATTGCACTGGCATGGGAGCACTCGGGGAGCAGCTCGATGTTGGCCGGCAGCATGTAAGGCGCGGGTGTGAAGACGGGGCCGATCAGCCGGACGAGATTGCCAGGATTGGCCCGTGCCAGCGCGATAACCAGGTTCCAGTCGAACCAACGACCCAGCGTGCCGACATAACCCAGCACCTGCTGCTTGGCACCCAGGTCCAGGCGCTCGACCGGCACCAGTCCATGCAGGTCACAGGCGTTGAGGGCCAGTGCTACCGGGGCGGTGATGCCCAGGAGTTTGTCGCGAAGCGGGTTGGACGACGCCAGTACCGTGCCCACCCGTCGAATGAGCTGCGCCTGGCGACGTTCCATGGACCTGCGTGACAGGCCCCGGTAAAAGGCCGGGAAATCGTCCATGGCATCGTAGACGGCGGGGCTTTGGGGAATCAGCGCCAGCAACTGCAAGGCCAGTTCGGAAGGTTTTCCCACACAGATCATGCAGGGCCCATGGGCAGCAAATGCCACGGCCTCGCTGAACAGGTTACGCCACAGTCGCTTGAGCAGCATGGCTGAGCCTGGCAGGGGCTCGATGGGTAAGCTACGGGGTTTGCGGACCTGCAACCAGGGTGGAACGCTGGCGCTTTGCTGATCGGCGACGGGCGGCTTGCCCCTGAAATCGTTCAGCGTGGGTAAGCGTGTCGGGTACGGATCGATCCAGAGCACCGGCGCCCCAGTCTGGTGGTGATACCAATCGACGAAGTGATGGGGGCGCTGGCTGAAGCTGGCCCATGGCAGCGGCGACAGGTAAATCATGCGCATGGCTGGAAGTACTGCCTTAACACATCGACGATACGTGCTGCGGCCTTGCCGTCGCCATAGGGAGAAACCCCACGTGCCATGACTTGGTAAGCCTCGGGATCATCGAGCAGGCGCTGCGCCTGTTCGACGATGGTGTCCCGGTTGGCGCCCACCAGCTTGACCACGCCGAGGTCGACCGCCTCCGGGCGTTCGGTTTCCTCCCGCAGCACCAGCACGGGTTTGCCCAGGGCCGGGGCTTCTTCCTGCACCCCCCCGGAGTCACTGATGATCAGGTACGAGCGCTTCATTGCCG
Source organism: Pseudomonas sp. SWRI179 (assembly GCF_014268705.1). NCBI lineage: Bacteria > Pseudomonadati > Pseudomonadota > Gammaproteobacteria > Pseudomonadales > Pseudomonadaceae > Pseudomonas > Pseudomonas sp. SWRI179. The sequence goes on from NZ_JABWRA010000041.1 coordinate 44,742, forward strand.
CGATAAACGGCGCGTAATCCAGGGGTGCGCAGAGGAGGATGTTCGGGGTCTGGCCGAGCAGTTGGTGCGCGACCTCCTTGACGTTCGGGTTGGGATGGACGGGATAGAGGACCTGGATGCCCGGGTTCCGTTCGGCCAGGTGCTTGAGGGCCTGGCAGATATTCTGGAACGGTTCACCGAAATTCTCCCGCCGATGGGAGGTGACCAGCACCAGGCGCTTGCTCGCGTCCAATGGGACAGCCAAGGCGCAGTCCTGTGCCGCGGTCATCAGCAGGGCATCGATCACGGTATTGCCGGTCAGGGTGATATCGCTGGCGCTGACGCCTTCGCGCAGCAGGTTGTCCACGGCGCCCTGGGTGGGCGCGAAATGCCAGCGAGTCAGCTTGCCGGCGATGACCCGGTTGGCTTCCTCGGGGAACGGATTGCGGAGGTCCCCGGTACGCAGGCCCGCTTCGACATGGCCGAAGGGAATCTGTCGGTAGAAACACGCCAAGGCGGCACTCATGACCGTGGTCGTGTCGCCTTGAGCCAGGACGACGTCGGGCTGCTCGGCTTGCAAGACGCTGTCGAGTTCGAGCAGCAGGCGAGAGGTCAGGGCCGCCAATGACTGGTTGGGACGCATGATGTCCAGGTCCAGGTCGGCCGTGATTGCGAAGCCGTCCAGGATCTGGTCCAACAGGCCTCGGTGCTGGGCGGTGGCGAGCACCCGGCAAGCGATATTCCTTTCGGCCTGGAGCGCCTTGATCACGGGCGCCATCTTGATGGCTTCCGGACGCGTACCAACGATGCAAAGTACCTTGTGGGTCATGCCTTTTGATGTCCTATCGTGGTGGCAAGTGAGCGGGCTATCCGGTCCGCATTGGCCATGAGGGTCAGCGTGTGGGACTTTTCGGTGAGCCTGGGCAAGCAGGCACCGTCGACAACATGCACACCGGGCAAGCCGGCGACTTCGCCAAGGCGATCGGTCTGGCCGATCCGGGGCGTCGCGTGCATGGGCAGCGTGCCCGCATAGTGGATATCTGCCCCCGGCCTGCCGACGGTGAAGCTCATGGGCATCAACAGCGCGCCCATTTTCCAATAGATCCGGCGCAGTTTTGTCTCGGCAGTCTTCATGAGGCCGGGGAGTTCGGGATGCACGTGGCCGTTGATGCTCAACGAGCCATCGGGGCGCAAGGCCGCCGTGTTGTGGGACAGGTGCCCGGGCAGGAAGAGGTTCCCGACGACGCAGGCACTGAGCAGGTTTTTCAGCAACTCGATGCTGTGGCGTTTGCTCAGGGGGAGCCGGCTGACAAACTCGGTCATGGGCAAGCCTGTGGTGCTGAACGTCGAGCCGAAAGCCGTGGCACTGGACGATAGCTGAAGGGCGAACGATAGCTGGCCCAGGCCAAAGGCCGGCGCCCTCGGCGTTCCGAGCATTGTTGGCAGCCACAACAGGAAGGCCGCTGTCGGCGATGACAGCAGCGGTATCGGGGCCGAATGATTCAGGCCCTTGAGGGCGAGCCGGGTCGAGGCCAGGGTGCCCGCCGCCAACAACAGGCGTGTACCGCAGAAGCGCCGGGAGGAGCGATGATCGGTGACCGCCCACGAACCGTCCTGTCTCTGCAGATCCTCCACGAGGAAATCCTGGACGTGCTGGAATCCCGGGTACTGCTTGAGTTTTTGCAGTTCTTGCGACGCGCTATACAAGGCCTGGTTGTGACAGCCCCACAAGCAGTTTCCCGACAGGTCGCAGGCCTTGCGCGCGTCCAGGGGCTGGCTCAAGACGGCCACCCGGGAGCGGCCAAGGCGAAACCCCTGCTCGGGAAACGCCGAACGCCGCCGGGCGTACTGATCGAGCAGGCGTTGGTGCAGGGCATCCAGCGGCAGCGGCGGTTGCGACCATTCATCGAGGCCGAAATAGCTTGAAAGGTCATCGTCGATCCGGCCGCTGATGCCGATCCGGCGGGCGACGGTTTCGTAGGACGCTTGCATCTCGGCATGATCGATGGGCAGCCCGGCTAAGTCGCGGGCACCCAGCGTTGCCACGCCGCAGCCCCAGGCATTGGACAAGCCTCCGGTGGCCAGGGAGCCGATGCCGATAAAGTTGTCGGTCTCGATGCGATTGCCGGCGCTGAACCCTTCGAAGACATGGGCGTGGGTCGGTGTCTTCAGCTTGGGCGATACCGCGTCCAGTTGGTTCAAGGCGTGGAAGTTATCGCCGATCATCCATTTCCACTGATGCGCGTCGTTGGCCCTGGCGCTGAGGAACGGGCGGGTTGGCAGCACCGATGAACCGATGCTGGCCTGGGCATCGACCATGAGGACTTTCAGGCCCGCCTTGACCAACGGATAGGCAACCGACGTCCCGGCCGGGCCACTGCCGACAATGATCACATCGAATTCAGGCTTCACGCTGGGCTTCACTTTCACGCAGCAGTTGACGGGCAAAGGGCCGGCCTAACATCGCCGCTAGTTTCCACGTCAACGCTTTGATCGCGGTGAGTCCCAGTGCTACCAGCGTGGCAACAGGGCTGCGCGATTGTTGGACGTCCAGAAACACCTGGGCGCCCTGGGGGCTGGCTTCGGCGATAGCGAGTGCAACCTGCAGGCGCCAGGCCAGCGCCTGGCCGTCGGGCTTGCCCAGGACGCCGGGGGTGTCCAGCAGCGTCAGCAGTATCGGCCAGCTCATCAGCAAGCGTGAGCTAATGACGGGGCGGGTTTTCCCCCCACGCTCCAGTGCCCTGACATAGCGACTGACCAGGCTTCTTTGCGGTGGGCATTTGAGCAGATAGTTCAAGAGAACCGTGGCTTCCTGGAGAAGCCCCCGACGTTGCCCACGGCCGGAGCGATGCATGCCGTGGGCGAGCGGGCGTAGTTGAACGCCGAGTTTTTGCAGGGAACGCTCACTGTCCATGGGCGGCAGGTGGACGAGGGAAAAAATCCGCTCCAGGCCCAGCTTCGCGCCCAAGGAGTGTCCCAGCAACCGACGCAACAGCCTGAGCAATGCCACCGGCAGGGGAATTGGCAGGCGAACGGCACGGACCCGGTGCGCTGCTATCGCCCCCAGGAAGCGGTCGAAGGCAATCGGCTGCACGGCGCCCAGGTTGAGGATTTCGGCACGAATGTCGTCCCGCTCGACGACGGCCAATATCGAGGCCGCGAGGTCATCGACATGGATGGGTTGTACGCAAGGCGCTGGCCAGAGAATCGGAATGAACGGACTTCGGCGAACCAGCCCCGACAACAGGCCAAAGAGCCCGCGTTCGGGACCACCGTAGACTTGCCCGGGGCGGATCACGGTGCCCCCGGCGGCCAGCACATGCTGTTCGATGCGCCACTTGGTCCGGCCATAAACGCTCGGGGCCGTGGGCTCGGCGGTTTGGCTGGAGATGAAGATGAACCTGGCCGAGCCTTGTTGGGCGCATCGGATCAGCGCCAGGGCCGCGTTGACTTCATCGTCCGCGTCGTTGTCGGCACCGGTCGAGGTGTCGGCCGCCAAATGGATCAGCGCCTGAGTGCCGGCCGGGCATTCCGGCGCCGGACCCCGCAGGTCATAGGGAAGCCAGGCATAGGGGGCAGGGCCCGGGTGGCGGGTGGCGCAAATGACCTCGTATCCCCTTGCCGTCGCGAGGGCGGACAAACGTTGCCCGATGTAGCCTGTCGCGCCGGTTATCAATAGCTTCATGGTCATGCGCCTTCGGCGCGGTCAGTGGGGACCGGCGGGGGTGTAGTGGAATGAAACACGAACAGTTTGCTGATCCAGTAGGTCAGGGCCACGCAGATCACGTCGCAGACAAATTTCACCGGGGCAGGGCTGTCGACGACATACAGCCCCACGCTGAACAGCGCTGAAGCGACCGGGATATTGATGGCGAGCAACGAGAAATAACGCAGTGCTTGGGCCTTGCTGCTGCCGTGGGTCGACTGGAACGTGAAGTGTCGATGCAAAAAGAACGCGAACACTCCGGCCACGCCTTTGCCGGCAATGTTGGCCAGGACGGGGTGACCGTCGACCAGTGCGATCAACAGCAAAAAGGCGCCCATGTCCAATGCATAGGCCATGACCTGGATGGCGCCATAGCGGATAAAGGTCAAGACGTCCTCCGGATCACCACGATGTGATGCAGCGCCAACAGTCGCCTCAACGGATGCAGCAGTTTCTCCACGACCTTGAGCACGGGGATCAGCGCGTCAGGCAACAACTGGCGAAAGTTCAGGCCGCCGGAAACCAGGTAGCGCAGATAGTTGCCGCAGATTTCCTGGTGGACGATTTCCAGGCCTGGGTGCTTGCGCTCGAACGCCTGTCTGTCGCGCACGAAGACGATGTAGCTGAGGGCCTGGTTGGCGCCGTTCATGGGGCCGGTCGAGGGTGTCTCCCAAGACGGGAAGTGCATGTCGAAGCCTTCGGACTTGAACAGGCGTTTATAGAGAAAAGCGGCAAAGGGACCGTGAAAGGGCTCGATCAAAATGGCGCCGCCGCCGACCTTGAGCGTTCTTTCCAGCTCCGTGAAAAATTGCTCGGGATGAGGAAAGTGATGAAAACAGTTCTGGCCATAAAAGGCCCTGACCGAATGATCGTCCAGGCTCATTGCTTCGGCATTGAGCGCCATGTCCAGTTGCTCGGTGGCGACAATGTCCGTGGCCAATACTTCTGGGTACGAATCGCGCATGGGCGCGATGCCCGCTCCCAACTCCACCTCAAGGCCTTCGACCTTGAAGTAGCGGTCTGCCAGGCGATGAAACCCGTGGTGAAATTCCACGAAGACTTCCCGCAGCATTCGCTTGCGTTCAAGCACTTTGCCGTGAAGTGCGAGGCGTTCAAGGCCGTCGACATCCAATGCCTTGAGCGACGGGTCCGATAAAAAATCCCTTAGCGCTTTGATGAGTTTTCTTCCCGCAATGACGTTGCTTTACCGCGCCTGGATTGCCGTGGCCGGCTGGGTACCGAGGCGATGTCGTAACCGAGGAACGCCATGATCAACTGCAACCCCATGAGCATGGGCAGGGCGCTGAGCATCACGGTACCGGCGGGCGTCGCGACGCTATTCTGCGCCGATTCATACCAGTGATAACTGCCGAAGAAGATGCCGAACAACAACATGAGGATGCCGATCGGCAGCTCGATCGACGCCAGGGACATGTCGCGCAAATAGTAGTTGTAGAGCACGCGCTTGGTGAAATTGCGCAGGTGCTTGAAAAGAAATTCGCCCACGATCTTCGAAATCTTGAGGTGGCTGACCTCGTCGCCGTAGCGGGCCTCCATGGGAATGTCCACCACGACGGCGCGCACCGTGTTCAGGCGGAACAGAATGTCGGTCTCGAAAAAATAGCGCTGGCTGACCTTGTCCAGGGGTAACAGCCGGGCGACGTCACGGTGGATCGCCGTGTAGCCATTGGTGGGGTCGAACAGATCCCAGTACCCCGTCGACAGTTTGGCCATCAGCGATAACACGGCGTTGCCGAACAGGCGCAGCCGCGGCATCGATTGCACTTCTTCCAGGTTGAAGAATCGATTGCCCTTGGTGTAGTCGGCTTCACCCGCCAGGATCGGCTCGATGAACAGCGGGATCAGCGTCGGGTCCATCTGACCATCCCCGTCGACTTTGACGATGATACTGGCACCGTCGGCGAGGGCTGCCCGATAGCCGGTCATGACCGCACCACCGACGCCTTTGTTGACGTCATGGGGCAGCACGTTGACCCGGGAGTCGTTACAGGAGGCCTGGACATGCCCGCCTGATCCGTCCGGGCAGGCATCGTCGATGACATAGATGCGCCAGACCTCCGGCCCTATGGCGTCGATGACGCCGACAATGTGCGCGGTGACCCGATAGCTGGGGATGACGACGGCGACTCGCTGTTCATCCGTGAAAAGCTCGGTTTTTGAGTTCATCGATATCGCCCACTATTGCCTGAATGAAAGTGACCTGAATGCCACGGGAGTGTCGGTATGCCCGGACGCATAGATGATCGCGGACGTGGCATTTGCAGGGGCAACGACGCTCATTTCATGGGTCTCCCATTGCGTGGTGCAGTCAAATGTCTCGATGCTGGCGGTGATGAAATCGCCTTGGTCGTCCATCCAATTGGCCTGGATTCTGCCGGTGGTGGCCGTTGTTGCGCAGCGTGCGGACACGCTGTTGATGTACGTCAGTCCCGGTGTCACTTCGACCCGCTGCGTGGCCGGTGTGTTGACGTTGACGGTCAGGATCTTGCGCGCCGCGTCATACGCCGAGGGTGACGTCAGGCTCCAGCCTTCGAGGCTGGACAGCTCCGGGTTGAGCAGGTGTTCATCCTGCGTGACGTTGAGCTTGCGCAGGTCCAGGTCACCCAATCTGGCAGACGACGTGGACACAGCGAGCAGCCGATCGAGAGGCGCCTGGGGAAGGGATTTGAGGTCGATCAGCAGCCAGTTCACCTGACGCCGGCGCAAGCGCTGGGTGAGCGCCGAGGGTGAGGCCGCCGCATCGAATTCGTTTTTCCACTTCAGGTTGTACCAGGATGCGTAAAGGGCATCGCCGTGCAAACCGGCCATCAGCGGCGACGCAAAGACCGCCACGGGCTGACCACCGCTGTTCAAGGCGTTGACGGTGTCGACCATTTTCCGGATAGGCAGGCGTTCCAACAGATAGGCCTCCCGACCTGCCTGGCTCAACAGTGCCGAGGGGTTGATGTCGCCGTAATAAGTCGCGGCCTGAATGAAACGGGTATTGGCCAGGACCAGCAGGGCACCGGCGACGATGGCGAGGCTGCGGGGGAAAACCCTGGCGTCGGAGAAGGGCAGGGCCAGGATCACCGAAAACAGCGCGAAGGACGGGAACACATAACGCAGGTAGGCCGTTGAGTGGAACGTCGTGAACATCGCGCCGGCGCCAACCAGCAGAATGCACAGGGCTTTTCTGTTGCCGCTCAACAGCACGGCGACGGCGGCCGTGGGCAGCAACAGCCACTGGAAGCCGGCCGCACCGACGCGCCCCTCGATGAACTGGGGCGACTTGAAGACCATTCGATAGAGGGTATCCCAGGTCATCCCGGTACCGAACGTGGCCGGCGGTTCGAAATTGATGTCGGGCCAGAGCGGCGAATGGAAGATGGCGTTGAAAAACGGGAACACTGGGTTGCCGGTCAAGAACCCGGCGCAGAGGTAGGGAGTGGCGCCGGCCAGTATCAGGCCGGCACTGCCCAGCAGGAGCGTCTTGACGATGCCTGGCACTACCCAGGCCTTGAAGTGCACCAGCAGGATCACCAGCAGGACCGGCAGGACGCTGAGGGTCACGGCCTTGGTCGCGAGGGCGAAGCCCAGCAAGACGCCGGCCAGGAGCAGTTGCGACAGGCGCTCCCTGGGATCCGGCGTGAAGCTTGCGACCTTCAGGATCGCCAGGGTGCCGGCGAGCATGAAGGCGGTCCACGCCGACTCGATATGCAGGCTGCTGCTTTCGGCGAAGGCGAGGGGCGTCGACAAAAAGATCAGGCTTGCCCAGCGGGCACTGGTGGCAGAGCCTCCGGCCCAGAGGGTCATGTTGCGGATCTGCCACGCCAGCAGCAAGGTGAATGCGCTATTGCTCAGGCGCGCTGCCGTTTCGCCGGCCAGCATATAGACGATGCTGTAGATCCAGTCGGCCAGCATGGGCATGACGGCCCACACATAGGTGCTGGCATCGAACGACCATTGATGTCGCTGGGCCAGGTGTGAAGGGACGAACAGGTGCATGGCCAGCGCGTCATGCCCGACCTCGGGCATGAAGGCGACCAGCACGTAAAGGCAGGCAAAGCCGCCGATCAGGACGTCGAGCCCGGTCTGGAGGTGTGTGTGTGCTGAGCGGGTGGCCTGGATGTGCCGCGGCAGTTCACGCCATAACCCGGTGACGTGTTTGTACCCCAGTAGCAGCGGCAGCGACAGCATCGCGCCATATAGCCAGGGGTAGTTGATCGGCCAATACGCGGCCAGGCCCGTTAGCGTGCCGAACGTACCGGCACCTACCAGCAGATGGACACTCCAGTCGGCAGAGGCTGCTTGCCCGAGCATCCACCTGCCGAGCACCGTGGCAGACAGCGCGAAGACTACGACCACTATCACCGGCCAAGCTTGCGCGCAGGCAACGGCCAGGCACGCCAGTAAACCCAGGCAAAGCATGAACGGTGGCTTGCGAGTGAAGACGGTGAGGACGGCGAGGACTGCCACTGACAGCAATATCGTCCGGCTACTGCTGTTCATGGACGCCAGTTCAAGCGTCGAAAAACCGTACACACCGACCACCGCACTTGCCAGCAGAACCAACAGCACCACTGCGTATTTCAGGCTGAATCTGGGCAAAATATCGTCTCGGTTAAAGGGACAACGCTGTCCAATAAGGCAAACCAAAGATTCGTGGCGCGGGAGCAAGCTCCCTCGCCACACATTTCATCTGCTCCCTTCAGTAAATCGCTTTGCATGCGAAGGACGTTTAGGCGTCTCGGTACGTGTGCGGGACCCAGGATCCCCACTTGCTTTCGTAGATCGCCCGGTTCTTTTCGAAAAGTGCCTGTTTTTTCCTGGCGCCCAAGGTGTTGAACGACGCAGACAAATGGTGATGAACGAAAACATCTTCGGCACAGGCCGCGCGCATGCCACGACGCTGTACGCGGCGGCAGTAGTCGTCATCCTCGAAAAAACCCAGGCCGTACTCTTCGCACAGGCCACCGATCTGCTCGTAGGTCGAGCGCGGGAACATCACGCAGAAAAACGCCAGGGTGTTGATCTCGAACCACTCGCCCATGCGGGCGCGGGTCATTTGCGCGGCTTCGGCGGGCATGTCTTCTATCCGCTCATAGCGGGTGCTGACTTTGGCCTCATTGCCGATGTTGTTGGTGATCGGGCCAATGATGCCGATCTCCTTGTGGTCTTGCAGGTGGCGGATCAAGCCTTTGATCCAGCCGGCGGTGACGACTGTGTCGTTGTTGAGGATAACCAGGTAGTCGCCGCTGGCCGCTGCGAGGCCCAGGTTGTTGCCGGCGGCGAATCCTTTGTTGTCCTGGTTGAGGATCACGATCCGGTCTGGATGGCCGTCGGCCCAGGCAGTGAGAAACGCCGGGGTCTGGTCGCTGGAGTGGTTGTCGACGACGATGATTTCAAGGTTCGGGTACTGGCTCTGGGTCAACAGGCTGTCGAGGCAGGCCTTGGTCAGTTCGAGGTTGTTGTAGGTCAACACCACGACGCTGACTTTGGGCACGGGCAAGGTTGCAATGGCCTCGCGCAGGCTGGCGGCCCGATGCTGCCAGGTCTGGCCCCGGGCGAACGATTGACGGGCCGCCAGCGTGGCGCTGTCCTCCGGCAGTGCGCCCAGGACACTGCGCAGGGTCGAGATGAACTCAGTCGGCTCTTCAACCGCCCAGACCAGTTTGCCAAACTGGCTCAACTCCGGCAGTTTCACCGACACCACCGGTTTCCCCGCGCTCAGGTATTCATAGACCTTGACCGGGTTGGTGGCGAGGGTCAACGGCATGACCTTGAACGGAAGCAGGCAAACGTCCATGGCGTGGAGGTAGTAAGGCAGGGAGGCATACGGGACTTCACCCTCCAGGACCACATTCGGGAAGGCCTTGAAGTGCCTTTTTGCCTGGACGATATCACTGCCGATCAACAGGATCAGGTGCTGCGGGAAGGACTGGGCGACCCGCTTGACCAAGTCCAGGTCGAACCATTCGGCAATGACGCCGTAGTAACCGATGATCTTTCTGTTGCCGGGGGCCCGGTAGACCTTGTCGGGACGTCGGCTGAAAAAACTGAACTCGCAAGCGTTGCGGATCACCTCAACGTTACGGTTTTCCCGCTTGCCGTGTTGTTCGATCCAGTCGGATGTCGCCACCAGCAGATCGGCCCGGCGCATCAGGGCGATTTCCAGGTCGAGCAGTTCCTGGGCCACGTTGCCGAAGCCTTCGTGGTGATCCATGCAGTCATAGACCAGCGTGGCGTTTGGCACTCGCCTGGCCAGCGGGAACCAGTAGGCGTGCTGGACAATGCAATCCGCCGCGTTGACGTTCGCCGATTGCAGGAGCATGGCCAGGCCTTCGCACAACTGGCGGATCGCGGCCGCTGACGGCGGGGCATGATAAATGGCCGGTGCACCGAGCACCTTGAAACGGATCTGGAACAGCCGGTTGGAACCTTCCAAGGGCTCTGCTTCGAAGCCGGGGGCCTCGTCGTCGATGAAATTGTTCGAGATATAAAAAGTCGTCTGTCCGGCCCGGGCGAGTTCCTTTGCCAGGTTTTGTGGGCGTTGGATGCGAAAGTGCCAGTCGATCACGCCGAACATCAGGATCGTGGGCTGCCCGAGGCTGGACGGTACTGCAAGGTTTACCGGCGGTGGTAGAGATTGCAGCGCAGAACTGGCGTCTGCCGATGATTCGCCCGGTGTTGCCTTGCCGGGTTTCAACCAACTTCGAAGCCGACGCGCCAGCTTGCTTTTCTGCTGTGCGGTGAGTGGCAACCAGGCGTAGACCCGACGCGATAATTTATACAGTTGCTTGCGTATCGAATAACGCAGCGGTGCACGTTCGATGGCGTTGCCCCAGTCAGAAAGCTTGAACAGCTCGGCTTGCTTGGCCGCCAGTTGGGCACGCAGATCCACCGCCCAATCGGAGAGCACGACAGCCTCTTTTTCCTTGGTCTGGATTAATGCCTCGGCGTCCTTGAGGCGCTGTTCGGCCACCCGCAGTTGCTCGCGCAGTCGCCCGGTCTTGCCTTCTTGGAGCGACAGACGGGTGCGAAGCGCTTTCGAACCAAGGTTCAGTTGTTCGATAAGCCGGTCTCGATTCTCGATTTCCTTGACCAACTGCAAGGTTTCAATGGTTCTGGATTGTGTTGAGCGAGTCAGTTGGTCAATGCAATCAACAAGACGGTTGATCTGGTCCATGCGGTTTTCTGGTCCTTTGGTCAATACGGCGACGCACACTCGGTCTTTCAGTAACGATGTGTGCGTCAATCACCAGCCAGGCTCCAGCCGTGGCATGAATCAGCATAGCGGGTGCTGAGCGGGGCGCCACGCAACAATGTCATATGACGTCGGCAAAACCTTTGCGGGTCCGCTGGAACCAGGCAAACCCGGCGCAGGCAATCAGCACGGAAATGGCCGAATAAGCCGCCAGGTAGGCCCATTGCGGCGGCCGGCCCCAGAACAGCACATCGCGAACCATTTCCACCGGCAGCGTCAGCGGGTTTGCCTGCAACGCGGCCTGATAACTCTGCGGAAGCGTCGAGAGGGGATAGAAAATCGGCGAGAGAAACAGCATCGCCGTGATGATGATGCCGATGAACTGGCCGATATCACGCAGGTAGACGCTGATCGAGGCGAGAAACCAGGAGAGCCCCAGCGTCATCAGCACCAAGGGGAAAAGCACCAATGGCAATAGAAGGGCGGTTACCGGTGGCGTTCCGAACAGGACGATATAAAAGATCAGCCAGGCCAGGACGCTGACAGCCATGTGGAACAGCGCTGCGCCGAGCGACACCAGGGGTAGGGTTTCCAGTGGGAACACGATCTTCTTGACGTAGTTGGTATTGGCCAGCACCAGGCCCGGCGCACGGCTCACGCATTCGGAAAACAGGTTGAAGACCAACAGGCCCGCGAAGAGTACCAGGGCGAATTCGCTCTTGGATTCCCCGCCGCCCGACCAGCGGGCCTTGAAGACGACACTGAACACGAATGTGTAGACCACCAGCATGAAAACCGGAGTGAAGAACGACCACAAGACGCCGAGCATCGAACCCTTGTAGCGCCCGATGACTTCTCTGCGGATCAATACGTAGATCAGGATTCGATTGACCAGGACACTCTTGATCATGGCGATGGGGGACATGCTGAACGACTGCATTGGTGCTTGATCCTTAAGGCAAAATCCGGATGCTCCCTGTGTCGCGTCCTCATTGGAGGGTAGACCACGTGCAGGTTCATTCGAAGTTTTTTTCCCCATCTGTGCTTAACTCATCCGCAGTGCCCAGCGAAGGACTGATTGAGTAGCGCCGCAATAATGGCCGTGATTCATGGAAGGGTTTTGTCGATGTCGTTTGAAGTGGCCATTCGTGCCGAAAACCTGAGCAAGTGTTATCAGATTTATGATGCGCCCAAGGACCGTCTATTGCAGATGCTGGTGCGCGGCAGGAAGCGTTTCTATCGCGAGTTCTGGGCCTTGGACGATGTTTCGCTGACCATCGCAAGGGGGGAGACCGTCGGTATCATCGGCCGTAACGGCAGCGGCAAATCCACCTTGTTGCAACTGATCTGCGGGACGTTGATGCCGACCCGGGGCAGTGTCCAAGGCAATGGTCGGATTGCGGCGTTGCTCGAGCTGGGGTCTGGTTTCAACCCGGAGTTCACCGGTCGCGAAAACGTCTATGTGAATGCGGCGGTGCTGGGCTTGGATCGCTCGGAAATCGACGCTCGTTTCGATGACATCATCGGCTTCGCCAATATCGGCGACTTCATCGACCAGCCCACCAAGATCTATTCCAGCGGGATGCTGGTACGGTTGGCCTTCGCCGTTTCGGTCTGTGTCGAACCGGAGATCCTGATCGTCGACGAGGCCCTTTCCGTTGGTGATGCCTCTTTTCAATTCAAATGCCTGAACCGGCTGGAAGAACTGGCTGCCAAAGGCACGACGCTGCTGTTCGTCTCCCATGACATGAGCATGGTCAAGCGCTTCTGCCACCGGGTCATCTACCTGCGCGCAGGCCGGGTCGTGGCCAGCGGCTCGCCCGATGAAATGGCCGAGCTGCACTTGCTCGACATGCGGGACGAGCAACGTCGCTGGGCCAGTGGCGGCGTGATACCGGTGACGCGCAAGTCATTCATGGGCGGGCAGGAGGGCATGGCCTTCGGGACCGAAGAGGGGCACATCAGCGCTGCCTGCTTCACCAACACCCAGCAACTTTCGTCCAGCTACCTGTATGGCGACGATATCGAGATTCGCGTCGAGGCGTTGCTGCATGAATCGGTCACGCAACCGAACATCAGCTTCACCATTCAAGAGGCCAGGCTGCTGGTGATCGGCGGGGGCAACTTCGCACTGCAACCCAGCCCGCCCGAAAACGGCTGGCGGCGTGCGGCGATCACGGTGCGCTTCCCGGCCAACCTCGCCGAGGGGCGCTATCATGTCACCCTCAAGCTGTTGCACGGCGCGACGGAAGACACCTCGCAATTGATCGAAAAGCAGGTCGCGCCCTTGGCGTTCGACATGTTGCCGAACCACAAGGACTTCTTGGGCATGGTTGACCTGGGGTTGCAGCGGATCGACCCTCGACCGGTTGAACCACCTCCCAAGGTCTGCGCCGCTCAAGGAGAACCGGTTTTGACGGAGCACCCGGACACGCGCACGTGGCAGGTCGCCATATTCGGCACCTTTGACGTGGAGAACTACGGCGATCTGCTGTTTCCGATCATCGCCGAGGCGGAGCTGACCCGGCGCTTGGGTTCTGTCAACCTGCATCGGTTTTCCTACCACGGGAAAACCCGACCGCAATGGCCTTATGCAGTGACATCGCTGACGGAGTTGCCCCATGTCGCGGCGAGCCTGGATGGGGTCTTGATCGGCGGTGGTTTCCTGATCCGCTTCGATAAAGTCGTTGCCCACGGCTATGGTCCGACAACCGCCGATATCCACCACCCCACCGGTTATTGGCTGACCCCTGCGCTCATCGCGCTGCAACACGCGGTCCCGGTCATGTGGAATGCCCCCGGGATGCATTGCAACGATATTCCCGACTGGGCCAGGCCGCTATTGAAAATGACCCTTGAGCAGAGCCAGTACGTGCGCGTGCGAGATGCACTGTCGCGCGATTCCCTCGCCACGCTGACTCAACAGGCCGAGATCGAAGTGCTGCCCGATACCGCGTTTGGCTTGCCCCGCCTGATCGATGAGCAGCAACCCTCGGCCGAGTTCATTGGCCTGCGCGAACAGGCCGGGCTGACTGGGCCCTACATCGTGATCCATGCCATTCACGTTGTGGAATCCTTTATAAAACTGTTCGAAGACCACGCCGAGGCATTCCAGGGCTATCAGTTCCTGGTGGTGCCGATTGGCCCCGTCCTGGGGGACGATCCGTCGGTCATTGCCGGGCGCCTGCCGGGGGCCGTTACCTTGTCGTTCTGGCCAGAGCCATTACTGATGGCGGAAATTCTCAGCCAGGCCCAAGCGGTCATCGGCCATAGCTACCACCTGGCGATCACCGCTTTGGCGTTTGGCGTCCCGGTGTTTTGCTCGGCGGACCTGACCACGGGCAAGTACACGGCGCTGGCGGGGTTCGACTCGCTCCACGCCTTGCCGGACGTGGCGACGGTCGATCCGCAATGGTTTCTCGCCCGTGTGGGCAAGACCCACCCATTGCCCGCGGCGCGTGCGGCGGCGGATCAGTTGGTCGAGCATTGGGACCGGGTCGCGGCGATCATTCGCCAGGGTAAAACAGCGTCCCAGCCGGTGTTGGGAGCGTTTCTGCAGCATCTGCCCAATTTGCTCGAAGCCTCGGCCGAGGGCCGTGACCCCGTGTCGACTGAACGGCCGGCAAGCCCCGTCGTGCCAGAGCCGGCCATCATCGAACCGGCACAAAACCTTGCAGCGCAGGAGTTCGCCCAGCAGCAACGGATTGTCCAGCTCAGCCAGCAACTGGCCCTCAGCGACGCCAGGATGCTTGAGTTGCAGAACTCCAATTCATTCCGAATGACCGCACCACTGCGTTCCATCGCCCGTGGTATCCGAAACCTGACAGCGAACAAGAACCGACAATGCTAGATCTCTCTCGTCTCACGCCAGCGGCGCTAAAGGCCCATCCGTTCTCATGGGCTGAAATCGGCAATCTGTATTCGACCGAGGATGCCGCCGCGTTGGCGGCAACCTTTCCTCACGATCACTTCAAGACGGTGAGTGGTTACGGTGGCGAGAAAAACTATGACTATGAGGCGCGGGCCCTGGTGAGCATGGGCACCTCTACCATCGTGTTTCCCGAAGAACTGAGCGAGGCGTGGTTGCGACTGGCACTGGACCTCGGCTCGGCCGCCTATCGAGGGGCCATGTCGGAGCTGACCGGGATCGATCTGCGCAGTGTGCCGATGGAGGTCAACGTCTTTCATTACGGCCCCGGTGCGAGCCTGGGCGCCCATCCGGACCTGCCCGACAAACTGGTCACCCATATCCTGTATTTCAATGAGTCCTGGGACCGCAACGACGGCGGCTGCCTGACCATCCTGCACCGCAATGATCCCACCGCCGTGGCGGCCGAGATCGAGCCGTTGGTGGGCAATTCGGCGATCCTGGTGCGCTCGGACCATTCCTGGCATGCCGTCACTCCCGTGGTGAGTGGCTGCCAATCTTCCCGCCGCAGCCTGACGGCAACGTTCTACCGGCCGGGCTCCGTCAGTTCCATGTGGCCGCCGGGTGACAGCACGCCGCTGCATGGGTACCCACGTGCTTAAACTCGACAGCGCCCTGATCGACCGCGATGCCGCCTTGGCTCAACGGGATGCGGCCATCAACGAGCGCGATATCGCCCTGGCGAAAGTCGACTTCCTGCAAAACACCCGTTCGTGGCGTTTCACCCGCCCCCTGCGTTCACTGTTCCGGGTGTTGCGTTATGGTTTTTCCGCCACCCGGGAATTTCCCGAAACGGCCGCGGCAATCGTCTACCCGGCGGCACCGGAGCCGTTGCCGAACGTTGCGGTGGCGCCTGATTTCGCCACGAAAGGACGCCTGGATATTCTCTGCTTCGCCAACATCGAGTGGGCCGCGCGCTTTCAGCGACCGCAGCAGTTGATGAGCCAGTTTGCGAACAATGGTTATCGAGTGTTTTACATCGTCCCCTCCGTTGTGCCGGAGCAGGGGCAGCTCTATCGATTGGCGTCGGTGGCGCCCAATGTCTTTGAAGTGGCCTTGCAGCGCGACGCGCAAGCGGCGTATTACGAAAAGATCGTGACGCCTGAGAATCATCAAGCCTTGCTGCGAGCCCTTACTGCATTGGTTGCCGACATGCAGATCAGGACCGCCCTCTCGGTGGTGCATATCGCCTACTGGAGCCCGGTGGCACTCAGCCTGCGCGCCGTGCATGGCTGGCGCATTCACTACGACTGCATGGATGACTGGGATGGCTTTCCGAACATCGGCGAACAGTTGCTGAGCGAGGAAAAGACCCTGATTGCCCAGGCCGACCTGGTGACCGTTTCCGCCGCGTTGCTTTACGAAAAATGGTGTGCCTACAACCCACGCTGTGTGTTGGTCCGAAACGCGGTGGATTTCGCTTTTTTCCGGCAGCACTGTTTTACCAATGATGTGTTGAGCGGGCTTGTCGGGCCTGTCATTGGTTACTACGGCGCCCTGGCCCAGTGGCTTGATTATCCGTTGCTGGCGGCGCTGGCGGACCGGCGGCCAGCGTGGAACTTCGTCCTGGTGGGGGACATTTTCGTCGAGGATCTGGCGGGCCTCGAGCACAAGCCCAATGTGCAGCTGTTGGGCCACAAGCCGTACTCGCAAATGCCGCTTTACCTGGATCATTTCGATGCCTGCCTGATTCCCTTCAGGCTCTACAACGTGACGCATGCGGTTGATCCGGTGAAGTTCTACGAGTACATCAGCGCAGGCAAGCCGGTGATCTCCACGCCACTGACGGAGATGAGCATTTATAAAGACCTGCTGTACTTCGCCACTGGGGTCGATGAGTTCCTCCAGCAGATCGAGCGTGCCTTGGCCGAACGCGACCTGGCCCTGTACAAACGGCGCGTGGAGCTGGCCCGGGCCAATGATTGGAAGGATCGATTCGATAGCATGCACCGGGCTATCGTCGGCCTGTACGAAAAAGTCTCCATCGTGGTCGTGACGTACAACAACCTCAACCTGACCATTCAATGCGTCAACAGCATTCTGCGTAACACCACCTGGCCCCATTACGAGCTCATCGTTGTCGACAATGGCTCGGACGATGGGACAGGTGATTATCTTGAACGCCTGCGCCAAGCGGTGCCGAGCGCGAAGATCATCCTGAACCCGGACAACCGGGGCTTTGCCGCGGCGAACAACCAGGGTTTGCGCGAAGCCGATGGTGACGTCCTGCTGCTGCTCAACAACGATACGGTCGTGCCTGGCGGCTGGCTGGACCCGCTGGTCAGGCATGTGCGGGATCCGAGTATCGGCTTGGTCGGGCCGGTCACGAATGCGGTTGGCAACGAAGCGAAAATCGAGGTTTCCTATACCGACATTCAACAGATGCAAGACTTTGCAGGCCGCTACACCGAAGCCCGAAAGGGACGCTCGTTCGATATCTCGATGCTGGCGATGTTTTGTGTCGCCTTTCGCCGCAGCGTCCTCGAGGAAGTGGGGTATCTGGACGAGGCATTCGGGATCGGGATGTTCGAGGACGACGACTATAGCCGTCGCGTGCAGGCGGCCGGCTATCGGACGGTCTGCGCCGAAGATGCGTTTATCCATCACTACGGGCAGGCCTCGTTCAGGAAGCTGATCGCCAGTGGCGAGTACCAGGCCCTCTGGGACAAGAACCAGGCGTACTTCGAAAGCAAATGGGGCGCTTGGCAAGCCCATGTTCACCGCAACGAGGCGGGGGACAAGGGTTAGGCTGCCACAGGGCCATTACCTTCAACATCCTCGTCGACGGTCACGCCGCCATCGCGAGCAGGCTCGCTCCCACATTGGATTCTCGGTAGGCACAAAATTCATATGCACCCAGTCCCCCTGTGGGAGCGGGCTTGCTCGCGAAGAGTCCGGCATCTCCAGCATTTTCATTGACTGACACACCGCTATCGCGAGCAGGCTCGCTCCCACATTGGATTCTCGGTAGGCACAAAATTCATATGCACCCAGTCCCCCTGTGGGAGCGGGCTTGCTCGCGA
>NZ_JABWRA010000042.1:0-59498 GCF_014268705.1 Pseudomonas sp. SWRI179
AGCGGGAGCAAGCTCCCTCGCCACAGGGAAGTGGTGACTGGCTTTGTATCTGTGTGCCCGTCTGACGAATCGTAGGCGCTTAGCGCGACGCCTCGATCCGCAACTTTTGCGGCTCGGATCTATCGATATCCCCGCTGCTCTCGTAAGTAACCTCGTAACGAAGCTCAACCAATTTGTCGATGTAATCTGCCAGCTCAAAGTTGGTTATAGTCACCGTTACATCTTTACGTGGCGTACCTTCCTCGCCCTCGGTCAGAGGTGTAAACGCGCCTACCGGCGAGCCCTCGTCCAGAATCAGTCGGGCATTCGAGTACGGGTCGAAATCTGCATCCGGAATCTCCACGGTCAATGTCTTTCTTTCTGACAAGTCGACCGTGATTTCCTCAGCAAGTGGAAGATCTCTGAGCGCGGGCTTCGCATACGTCTTCATGATGTCACTCCCTGTGAGGCAGCCCCGATCATCGCGTACGGGCGGCTCACTTAAAAGATTGTGAAAGGGACTACGGCCGTGCGCAGCACAGCCATGCCTGGGTTATGCCCCCTCGCCGTAACGGCGCCTACTGGCAGAGTTGACAGTGGCGACGAGCGGTCGTGGTGGCCAGGTCGGCAAGTTTTCATCCGTCTCCCCATCCCCCAGAAGCCCCGATCTACAAGGCCCCGCGCCAAACCTCCAAGTCCCGACACCCGACAAAAGACGAAATGCAGTTGACGTTCACATTTTAAGTTGTACGATGACCTACAACTTCACATGAAGCTGAACCGTTTCCTACAACACAACATTTGCGTCCAGGGTGTTCGAATAATGAATCCACAAGAACTGAAGTCCATCCTCTCGTCTGGCCTGCTGTCGTTCCCGGTCACCGATTTCACTGCCAATGGCGATTTCAATCGCGACAGCTACATCAAGCGCCTTGAGTGGCTGGCCCCGTACGGCGCCTCTGCATTGTTCGCAGCGGGCGGCACCGGTGAATTCTTCTCCCTGGCCGCCAGCGAGTACTCGCAAGTCATCAAGACGGCCGTCGATACCTGCGCCACCAGCGTGCCGATCCTCGCCGGCGTCGGCGGTGCCACCCGCCAGGCCATCGAGTACGCTCAAGAAGCCGAGCGCCTGGGCGCCAAGGGCCTGTTGCTGCTGCCGCACTACCTGACCGAAGCCAGCCAGGACGGCGTTGCCGCCCACGTTGAAGCCGTGTGCAAATCGGTAAAAATCGGCGTGGTGGTGTACAACCGCAACGTCTGCCGCCTGAATGCCACTCAGTTGGAACAACTGGCCGAGCGCTGCCCGAACCTGATCGGCTACAAGGACGGCCTGGGCGACATCGAACTGATGGTGTCGATCCGTCGTCGCCTCGGCGATCGTTTCAGCTACCTGGGCGGCCTGCCGACCGCTGAAGTCTACGCCGCGGCCTACAAGGCCCTGGGCGTGCCGGTCTACTCCTCGGCGGTGTTCAACTTCATCCCGAAAACCGCGATGGACTTCTACCACGCCATTGCCCGTGACGATCACGACACCGTCGGCAAGATCATCGACGACTTCTTCCTGCCTTACCTGGACATCCGCAACCGCAAGGCCGGTTACGCAGTGAGCATCGTCAAGGCCGGCGCGAAGATCGTTGGCTATGACGCGGGCCCTGTGCGCACGCCGTTGACCGACCTGCTGCCAGAAGAATACGAAGCCCTGGCCGCGCTGATCGACAAGCAAGGCAAGCAGTAACAGACCCGACAAGGCCGCTGAGCAATCAGCGGCTTTTTGCGTAAGGCTTGATCGTTCCTACGCTCTGCGTGGGAACGCAGCCAGGGACGCACTGCGTTCCTAGACAGCTTTTGTGAGAGGAGAAGCTCCGTGGCAGATGCAAAGCGTTTCGATAACTACATCAACGGTGAGTGGGTGGCCGGTGCTGACTATTGCACCAACATCAACCCGTCTGACTTGTCCGATGTCATCGGTGAATACGCCAAGGCTGACGCAGCGCAAGTCAACGCCGCCATCGAAGCCGCCCGCGCCGCGTTCCCGGCCTGGTCGACCTCGGGCATCCAGGCCCGCCATGATGCGCTGGACAAAGTCGGCACCGAGATCCTCGCCCGCCGTGAAGAACTCGGCCAACTGCTGGCCCGGGAAGAGGGCAAGACCCTGCCCGAAGCCATCGGCGAAGTGACCCGCGCCGGCAACATTTTCAAATTCTTCGCCGGTGAATGCCTGCGTCTGTCTGGCGACTACGTGCCATCGGTGCGCCCGGGCGTCAACGTCGAAGTGACCCGCGAAGCCCTCGGCGTGGTTGGCCTGATCACCCCGTGGAACTTCCCGATCGCCATTCCCGCGTGGAAAATCGCCCCGGCCCTGGCCTACGGCAACTGCGTGGTGATCAAGCCCGCCGAATTGGTACCGGGCTGCGCCTGGGCCCTTGCCGAGATCATTTCCCGCGCCGGTTTCCCGGCCGGTGCGTTCAACCTGGTGATGGGCAGCGGCCGTGTGGTCGGTGACATCCTGGTCAACAGCCCGAAAGTCGACGGCATCAGCTTCACCGGTTCCGTGGGCGTAGGCCGGCAGATCGCCGTCAACTGCGTGGCGCGCCAGGCCAAGGTGCAGTTGGAAATGGGCGGCAAGAACCCGCAGATCATCCTCGACGACGCCGACCTCAAGCAGGCCGTCGAACTGGCGGTGCAGAGCGCGTTCTACTCCACCGGCCAGCGTTGCACCGCGTCGAGCCGCCTGATCGTCACCGCCGGCATCCATGACAAGTTCGTCGCGGCCATGGCCGAGCGCATGCAGTCGATCAAGGTCGGTCATGCGTTGAAGGCCGGCACTGACATCGGCCCGGTGGTTTCCGAAGCCCAGCTCAGCCAGGATTTGAAGTACATCGACATTGGCCAGAGCGAAGGTGCGCGGCTGGTCAGCGGTGGCGGCCTGGTGACGTGCGACACCGAAGGTTATTTCCTGGCGCCGACCCTGTTTGCCGACAGCGAAGCCTCGATGCGCATCAGCCGCGAGGAGATCTTCGGCCCGGTGGCCAACGTCGTGCGCGTGGCCGACTACGAGGCGGCGCTGGCGATGGCCAACGACACCGAGTTCGGTTTGTCGGCCGGTATCGCCACCACCTCGTTGAAATACGCCAACCACTTCAAGCGCCATTCCCAGGCGGGCATGGTGATGGTTAACCTGCCGACCGCCGGCGTGGATTACCACGTGCCGTTCGGCGGGCGCAAAGGTTCGTCCTACGGTTCACGTGAGCAAGGCCGCTACGCGCAAGAGTTCTACACCGTGGTGAAGACCTCCTACATCGGCTCGTAATACGCAACACCGGTCGGCGCCGGGCTCCGGCGCCGACCGTACAATTTGATTTCCCGCATAAAAATAAATAGTGGAAGTAGATTACATGCAAGAGACCAAGCCGACGCACGTCCGCTATTTGATCCTGCTCATGCTGTTTTTGGTGACAACGATCAACTACGCCGACCGTGCCACCATCGCGATCGCGGGTTCCAGCCTGCAAAAAGACCTCGGCATCGACGCCGTCACCCTCGGTTATATCTTCTCCGCCTTCGGCTGGGCCTACGTGGCCGGGCAGATTCCTGGCGGCTGGTTGCTCGACCGTTTCGGGTCGAAGAAAATCTATGCCTTGAGCATTTTCACCTGGTCGCTGTTCACCGTGCTGCAGGGTTATGTCGGTGAATTCGGCATGTCCACGGCCGTGGTTGCGCTGTTCATGCTGCGCTTTCTGGTCGGGCTGGCCGAAGCGCCTTCGTTCCCGGGCAACGCCCGGATCGTCGCCGCCTGGTTCCCCACCGCTGAACGCGGTACCGCCTCGGCGATCTTCAACTCGGCGCAATATTTCGCCACCGTGTTGTTCGCACCGCTGATGGGCTGGATCGTCTACCGCTTCGGCTGGCAGCACGTGTTCATCGTGATGGGCGTGATCGGCATCGTGTTCTCGCTGGTCTGGCTGAAAGTGATCTACAGTCCGCGCCAACACCCGATGATCAACGAGGCCGAGTTCAATCACATCGCGTCCAACGGCGCGATGGTCGACATGGACCAGGACAAGGGCAAGGAAAAGAAAGCCGACGGTCCGAAGTGGGATTACATTCGCCAACTGCTGACCAACCGCATGATGCTCGGCGTATACCTGGGCCAATACTGCATCAACGGTATTACCTACTTCTTCCTGACCTGGTTCCCGGTGTACCTGGTCCAGGAACGCGGCATGACCATCCTCAAGGCCGGTTTCATCGCCTCCTTGCCGGCCATCTGCGGGTTTATCGGTGGCGTCCTCGGCGGGGTGATTTCCGACTACCTGCTGCGCAAGGGCCACTCGCTGACCTTTGCCCGCAAGGCGCCGATCATCGCCGGTTTGCTGGTATCGAGCAGCATCGTGGCGTGCAACTACGTCGACATCGAATGGATGGTGGTGGGCTTCATGGCCCTGGCGTTCTTCGGTAAAGGCGTCGGTGCCTTGGGCTGGGCGGTGGTGTCCGACACCTCGCCGAAACAGATTGCCGGCTTGAGCGGCGGCCTGTTCAACACCTTCGGCAACCTGGCGTCGATCACCACGCCGATTGTCATTGGCTACATCATCAGCTCCACAGGCTCGTTCAAATGGGCACTGGTGTTCGTCGGTTGCAACGCGTTGATGGCGGTGTTCAGCTACTTGGTCATCGTGGGCCCGATCAAGCGTGTGGTGCTCAAGGAGCCAGCGGCCAAGGAAGCCGACCTCTCCAGCCTGTCTGAAGCCAAATCCTGAGGAATGGCGTCCATGAATCTGATTGAACATGCCGATTCGCCCCGTTACATCCGCCTGCACGAGCGCGACAACGTGGTGATTGTTGTCAACGACCAGGGCGTACCGGCCGGGACCGAATTCCCGGACGGCCTGGTCACCGTCGACTTCGTGCCGCAGAGCCACAAAGTCACCTTGGTGGACATTCCCGAGGGCGGCGAGGTGACTCGCTACGGCCAGGTCATCGGCTACGCGCTGCAACCGATCCCTCGTGGCAGCTGGGTCAAGGAAGACCAGTTGCGCATGCCCACCGCACCGCCGCTGGACAGCTTGCCGCTGTCCACCGACGTGCCGGCGGCCGATGCGCCGCTGGAGGGCTACACCTTCGAAGGTTACCGCAACGCCGACGGCACCGTCGGCACGCGCAACATCCTGGGCATCACCACCACGGTGCAGTGCGTGACCGGTGTGCTGGACCATGCGGTCAAGCGCATCAAGGACGAACTGTTGCCCAAGTACCCGAACGTCGATGACGTGGTGGCGCTGACCCACAGCTATGGCTGTGGCGTGGCGATCACCGCCACCGATGCCTACATCCCGATTCGCACCGTGCGCAACCTGGCGCGCAACCCGAACCTGGGGGGCGAGGCACTGGTGATCAGCCTGGGCTGCGAGAAATTGCAGGCCGGGCAGGTGATGCATGAAGGCGACAGCTCGGTGGACCTCAGCGAGCCGTGGTTGTATCGCTTGCAGGATTCCAGTCACGGCTTCACGGAAATGATCGAGCAGATCATGGAATTGGCCGAGACCCGCCTGAAGAAACTCGACCAGCGTCGTCGCGAAACCGTGCCCGCCTCCGAGCTGATCCTGGGCATGCAGTGCGGCGGCAGCGATGCGTTTTCCGGTATCACCGCCAACCCGGCCCTGGGTTATGCCTCGGACCTGTTGCTGCGGGCTGGCGCGACGGTGATGTTTTCCGAAGTCACCGAAGTGCGCGACGCGATCTACCTGCTGACTTCCCGGGCGCAAACCGAGGAAGTCGCCCAGGAGCTGGTACGGGAAATGGACTGGTACGACCGTTACCTGGCCAAGGGCGAAGCCGATCGCAGTGCCAACACCACGCCGGGCAACAAGAAGGGCGGGCTGTCGAACATCGTCGAGAAGTCCCTGGGCTCGATCGTCAAGTCCGGCAGCAGCGCAATCAACGGCGTGCTTGGCCCGGGCGAGCGCTTCAAGCAAAAGGGCCTGATTTTCTGCGCCACACCGGCCAGCGATTTTGTCTGCGGCACGTTGCAACTGGCGGCGGGGATGAACTTGCATGTGTTCACCACCGGCCGGGGCACGCCTTATGGCCTGGCGATGGCGCCGGTGGTGAAAGTCTCGACCCGTACCGAACTGGCCCAGCGCTGGCCGGACCTGATCGACATCGACGCCGGCCGCATCGCCACTGGACGGGCGACCATCGAGGAACTGGGTTGGGAGTTGTTTCACTACTACCTGGACGTGGCCAGCGGCAAGAAACAGACCTGGGCCGAGCGGCACAAGCTGTACAACGACATCACGTTGTTCAACCCGGCGCCGATTACCTGATCCGACGCTGATCGCGAGCAGGCTCGCTCCCACAGGGATGTGGGGTGAAGTGGATTCTGTGCCCGCCGCCGATCCAGTGTGGGAGCGGGCTTGCTCGCGAAAGCGGTGGTTCAGCTGGCATTGGTGGTGGATGTGCCGCCGCCTTCGCGAGCAAGCCCGCTCCCACAGGGATGTGGGGGGAGTGTGGGTTTTGCGATCGCAGGAGAACCAGTGTGGGAGCGGGCTTGCTCGCGAAAGCGGTGGTTCAGTTGGCATTGATGTTGGATGTGCTGCCGTCTTCGCGAGCAAGCCCGCTCCCACAGGGGGATGTGGAGTGAATGTGGATTTTGTGTTCAGCGCAGAATAAATGTGGGAGCGAGCCTGCTCGCGAAGAGGCTCGACCAGACGCCAATGCCGTGAGTGGCTTATCATTAGCCACCTAACGACACCCTTCTCAAGGTCCCCGGCATGCTGGCAATTTTCCTCGAAACCCTGAACGTCACCGCGCCGGTGTTCGCCATGCTGTTTCTGGGGACGCTGCTCAAGCGCATCGACTGGATCAACGACAACTTCATCCACATCGCCTCGTCGCTGGTGTTCAACGTCACCATGCCAGCGCTGTTGTTCCTCGGCATCCTGCATGCCGATCTGCATGCGGCGTTGCAGCCTGACCTGCTGATTTATTTCTCCATCGCCACCCTGGTGAGCTTTGCAATGGCCTGGGGCTGGGCTATCTGGCGTTGCCCGCGCGAAGACCGCGGCATCTACACCCAGGGCGCGTTTCGCGGCAACAACGGTGTGATCGGCCTGGCGCTGGCGGCGAGCATGTATGGCGACTACGGGATTTCCCTGGGGTCGATTCTCGCGGCGCTGGTGATCTTGTTCTACAACACCTTGTCGACCATCGTGCTGGCGGTCTACAGCCCGGTGATCAAGTCCGATCCGTGGAGCATCTGCAAAAGCGTGATCAGCAACCCGCTGATCATCAGCGTGATCGCCGCCGCGCCGTTCGCCTATTGGCAGATCGGCCTGCCGAACTGGTTCGAGACCTCGGCCAAATACCTGTCACAAATGACCTTGCCCCTGGCGCTGATCTGCATCGGCGGCACGCTGTCCCTGGCGGCCCTGCGCAAGAGCGGCAAGATGGCCCTGAGTTCGAGCCTGGTGAAAATGGTCGGCCTGCCGCTGGTGACCACCCTCGGTGCGTGGCTCTGGGGCTTTCGCGGGGCGGAACTGGGGATTCTCTTCCTGTACTTCGGCAGCCCCACCGCGGCGGCCAGTTTCGTCATGGCCCGGGCGGCCGATGGCAACCATGAGCTGGCGGCGGCGATCATCGTCATCACCACCTTGATGGCGGCGATTACCACCAACCTGGGGATCTTTGTGTTGCAGTGGGGTGGGTGGATCTAGCCTCGGATTTGCAGCGCTCTTTCGTTCCATTCGCGAGCAAGCCCGCTCCCACATTCGATCGCATTTCCATGGAAGAACGCAGTCAATGTGGGAGCGGGCTTGCTCGCGAAGAGGCCTGGCCTGTCACCGCAAGGCTTGGGCCTTCACTCAGGTTTCTGGTAGCTATCGATCACTTCCTGCGCCGCCCGAAACGCATCGATCGCCGCCGGCACGCCCGCGTACACCGCGCAATGCAGCAACGCCTCGCGGATCTCTTCCACGGTGCAGCCATTGTTCAGCGCGCCGCGCACGTGGCCCTTGAGTTCCTGCGGGCACTTGAGGGCAGTGAGGGCGGCGAGGGTGATCAGGCTGCGGGTTTTCAGCGGCAGGCCTTCGCGGCTCCAGACGCTGCCCCAGGCGTGCTCATTGACGAAATCCTGCAGAGGCTGGGTGAAGTCGGTGGCATTGCCCAGGGCGCGGTCGACGAACGCATCGCCCATCACTTGGCGGCGCATGTCGAGGCCGGTCTTTGGAGTGTCGGTCATGGCAAATCCCTCTTGTGGTGTTGGCGGCGCCAGGCGCGCAGGGAGGTGAACAGCAAAAACGCGAGCAGGGCCGGCAGCACGTAGAACAGCATCAGTCGTTCCAGTTGGCCGGCCAGGGGCATGCCGGTGGTGAACGACACCACGTGCAGCCCGTAGACCGCGTACAAGCCCAGCAACAGCAAGCCTTCGGCACGGGTGACGCGGTAGCCGGAATAGAACACCGGCAGGCACAGCACCGCCACGCCGAGCATCACCGGCAGGTCGAAATCCAGGGCATTCGGCGACACCGACAGTGGCGTGGGCGCGGCCAGGGCGGTCACGCCGAGCACACCCAGCAGGTTGAACAGGTTGCTGCCGATCACGTTGCCCACCGCAATGTCCCGCTGGCCGCGCAGGGCGGCAATCAGCGAGGTGGCGAGCTCCGGCAGCGAGGTGCTGACGGCGACGATGGTCAGGCCGATGATGCGCTCCGAAAGGCCGAGGTCCGTCGCCACTTCCACCGCCGCGCCCAGCAACAGGTGGCCGGCGAAGATCAGCATGGTCAGGCCCGCTGTAATCATCAGCACACTCTTGACCCAGGACATGTGGGCCACGTCGCCGCCCACCGGGTGCGGCCGCGCCGAATGCCGGGACTGGCGCAACAACAGCCCGAGGTACACCGCCAGGGCCAGCAGCAGCCAGGCGCCATCCAGACGGGTCAGTTCTTCATTCAATGCCAGCACGAACACCAGCAGGCTGGCGCCGATCATCAACGGGATGTCCAGGCGCACCAACTGGCGCGAGACGCGCAACGGAATGATCAGCGCCGACAGCCCCAGCGTGACGAGGATGTTGAAGATGCTGCTGCCGATCACACTGCCCACGGCGATGTCGGCGTTTTGCGCCAGGGTCGCCTGCAGGCTGACGGCCATTTGTGGCGCGCTGCTGCCGAACGCGACGACGGTCAGGCCGATGATCAGCGGCCGTACCTGCAGGCGTGCCGCCAGGCCCACGGCGGCGCGCACCAACAGTTCGGCGCCGCCGATCAGCAATAGCAGGGCGCCGAACAACTCGATCAGGCTGAGCAGCGGTAGGGCGGTGAGTAGGGAAATGGCCGGGCTCCGTCTATCAGTCGTCGAGGGCTTGCACACGCACCCGGGCAGTGCCGCTGCGCAACATGCCCAGTTGCTCGGCGGCTTCGCGGGACACGTCGATCAAACGGCCACGAGTATACGGGCCGCGGTCGTTGATGCGGACCACGACGCTGTCGTTGTTTTTCAGGTTGGTGACTTTCACCCGGGTGCCGAACGGCAACTGGCGATGGGCAGCGGTCAGGCCATGCTGGTTGAAACGCTCGCCGCTGGCGGTGCGCTTGCCATGGTGCCGGGCGCCGTAATAAGAAGCGACGCCGGTCTGGTCGTAGCCGTGTGGATCGACCGTCCCGCTCTGGCTGGCGCAACCGGCCAACAGGGACAGCAGGGCGCAGGCGCCGAGGAGACGCTTCATGTGAGGGATTCCACATCAGTGTGGTTGTGAAAATTATTGTGGCGAGGGAGCTTGCTCCCGCTGGGCTGCGCAGCAGCCCCCTGAATCTGGCAGCAGATTGTTGGGGGCCGCTTCGCGACCCAGCGGGAGCAAGCTCCCTCGCCACAGGGGATTGAGCCAGATTGGAAGACTGGCTCCATGGCCATCAGCCTTCGAGCTTGCTTTTGAGCAGTTCGTTGACCTGTTGCGGGTTGGCCTTGCCCTTGGAGGCTTTCATGGCCTGGCCGACGAAGAAGCCGAACATCTTGCCGCGCTTGGCTTCGTCTGCCGCGCGGTACTGTTCGACCTGCTCGGCGTTGGCCGCGAGCATTTCATCGAGCACGGCGGAAATCGCGCCGGTGTCGGTGACCTGCTTCAAGCCGCGCTTCTCGATGATCTCGTCGGCGCTGCCTTCACCATTGGCCATGGCTTCGAACACCATCTTGGCGATCTTGCCGGAAATGGTGTTGTCCTTGATCCGCACCAGCATGCCGCCCAATTGCTCGGCGGAGACCGGCGACTCATCGATTTCCAGGCCCTGCTTGTTCAACAGGCTGCCCAACTCGACCATCACCCAGTTGGCCGCCAGCTTGGCGTCGCCACCGATGCTCACGACTTTTTCGAAGTAATCGGCCTGTTCGCGGCTGGTGGCCAGGACGTTGGCGTCATAGCTCGACAGCCCGAACTGCGCCTGGAAGCGCTCGCGTTTCTGCGGCGGCAGCTCCGGCAGTGTGGCGCGCACTTCATTGAGGAACGAATCCTCGATGACCACCGGCAGCAGGTCCGGGTCGGGGAAGTAACGGTAGTCGTTGGCTTCTTCCTTGCTGCGCATCGGACGGGTCTCGTCCTTGTTCGGGTCGTACAGGCGGGTCTGCTGGATGACCTTGCCGCCGTCCTCGATCAGTTCGATCTGGCGCTGGATCTCGCTGTTGATCGCCTTCTCGATGAAGCGGAACGAGTTGACGTTCTTGATCTCGCAGCGGGTGCCGAATTCGGCCTGGCCTTTTGGACGGATCGACACGTTGCAATCGCAGCGCAGCGAGCCCTCGGCCATGTTGCCATCGCAGATGCCCAAGTAGCGCACCAGGGCATGGATCGCCTTGACGTAGGCCACGGCTTCCTTGGCGCTGCGCATGTCCGGCTCGGAGACGATTTCCAGCAGCGGCGTGCCGGCACGGTTCAGGTCGATGCCGGTAGCACCGTTGAATTCTTCGTGCAGGCTCTTGCCGGCGTCTTCTTCCAGGTGCGCCCGGGTGATACCGACGCGCTTGACCGTGCCATCTTCCAGGGCGATGTCCAGGTGGCCCTTGCCGACGATCGGCAGCTCCATCTGGCTGATCTGGTAGCCCTTGGGCAGGTCCGGGTAGAAGTAGTTCTTGCGGGCGAACACGTTGTGCTGGCCGATCTCGGCGTCAATCGCCAGGCCGAACATCACCGCCATGCGCACCGCTTCGGCGTTGAGCACCGGCAGTACGCCGGGCATGCCCAGGTCCACCAGGCTGGCCTGGGTATTGGGCTCGGAACCGAATGTGGTGGAGCTACCGGAAAAGATTTTCGACCGGGTGGTGAGCTGGGTATGAATCTCCAGCCCGATCACGACTTCCCATTGCATGTGTTTCTCCTCAGAAGCCGGTTGGGGTGCGGGTGTGCCAGTCAGTATTCATTTGATACTGGTGGGCAACATTCAACAGGCGGCCTTCCTGGAAATACGGCGCGAGCAACTGCACGCCCACCGGCAGGCCATCGACGAAACCGGCCGGCATGGACAGGCCCGGCAAGCCGGCGAGGTTGGCGGTGATGGTGTAGACGTCTTCCAGGTACTCGGCGACCGGGTCGCTGTTCTTGGCGCCGAGCTTCCAGGCCGGGTTCGGCGTGGTCGGGCCGAGGATGATGTCGACCTCGTTGAAGGCGGCCATGAAGTCGTTCTTCACCAGGCGGCGGATTTTCTGCGCCTTGAGGTAATAGGCATCGTAGTAGCCGGCGGACAACGCGTAGGCGCCGACCATGATCCGGCGTTGCACTTCGGCGCCGAAGCCTTCGCCACGGGAGCGCTTGTACAGGTCGATCAGGTTTTCCGGGTTCTCGCAGCGATGGCCGAAGCGCACGCCGTCGAAACGCGACAGGTTCGAGGACGCTTCCGCCGGGGCGATCACGTAGTACGCCGGAATGGCGTGCTGCATGTTCGGCAGGCTGATCTCCTTGATGACCGCGCCGAGCTTCTCCAGCTCCTTGACGCTGTTGTGGACCAGCTCGGCGATGCGTGGGTCGAGACCGGCGCTGAAGTATTCCTTCGGCACGCCGATGCGCAGGCCCTGCAGCGAGCCGTTGAGGCTGGCGCTGTAGTCCGGCACGGGCTCATCGATGCTGGTGGAGTCGTTCGGGTCGAAGCCGGCCATGCCTTGCAGCAGGATCGCGCAGTCTTCGGCGGTGCGCGCCAGTGGGCCGCCCTGGTCGAGGCTGGAGGCGTAGGCGATCATGCCCCAGCGCGAAACGCGACCGTAGGTCGGCTTCAGGCCGGTGAGGTTGGTGAACGCCGCCGGCTGGCGGATCGAGCCGCCGGTGTCGGTGGCGGTGGCGGCTGGCAACAGGCGCGCGGCCACGGCGGCGGCGGAACCGCCGGACGAGCCGCCCGGTACGTGCTCCAGGTTCCACGGGTTCTTCACCGCGCCGTAGTAGCTCGACTCGTTGGCCGAGCCCATGGCGAATTCGTCCATGTTGGTCTTGCCCAGGGTCACGGTGCCGGCGGCGGCCAGCTTGGCGACCACGGTGGCATCGTACGGGGCCTTGAAATTGTCGAGCATCTTCGAGCCGCAGCTGGTGCGGATGCCTTGGGTGCAGAACAAGTCCTTGTGGGCAATCGGCGCACCGAGCAGGGCACCGGCCTCACCGTTGGCGCGCCGGGCGTCGGCGGCCTTGGCCTGGCTCAGGGCCAGTTCTTCGGTGAGGCTGATGAAACTGTTGAGCTGCGGGTCGAGCTGGGCGATGCGCGCCAGCAGGACTTGGGTCAGCTCTTCAGAGGAAAACTTTTTATCGGCGAGTCCGCGGGCGATCTCGGCCAGGGTCATGTGATGCATGAGAGGCTCTTTCCCTTTAGTCGATGACTTTCGGAACCAGGTACAGGCCGTTTTCGACCGCTGGCGCGATGGACTGGTAGGCCTCGCGATTATTGGACTCGGTCACGACGTCGGCGCGCAGGCGCTGACTGGCTTCCAGTGGGTGGGCCAGCGGTTCTATGCCGTCGGTATCGACCGCCTGCATCTCGTCGACCAGCCCTAGAATGCTGTTCAGGGCAGAAGTGATGTGTGGAAGATCGGCTTCATTGAGGCCCAGACAGGCCAGATGAGCGATTTTTTCCACGTCGGAGCGTTCAAGCGCCATGGGATTCTCCAGTGGAAAACAAAACGGACGCAGTCTGTCCGTGTGTTAGATTGTCGGAACACTACCGCATTTCTACGGTCCTACGGCCGCGATCTCGGTGTTTGGTGCACAGAAAAGCGGCCAATTTAACATATTGGCGCCTTGCCCAAAATCCCTGTCGTTGTTAGAGTTTGCCGCACTTTTTTACCCACGCGTTGCCTAGGGTCCCTTTCCCATGTTCAAGAAACTGCGTGGCATGTTTTCCAGCGATCTTTCCATCGACCTGGGCACTGCCAACACCCTTATTTACGTGCGCGAGCGCGGTATCGTCCTGAATGAACCCTCGGTCGTGGCCATCCGCACCCACGGTAACCAGAAGAGTGTCGTGGCTGTCGGTACGGAAGCCAAGCGCATGCTGGGCCGTACACCGGGCAACATCGCAGCCATTCGCCCCATGAAGGACGGCGTGATCGCCGACTTCAGCGTCTGCGAAAAGATGCTGCAGTACTTCATCAACAAGGTTCACGAAAACAGTTTCCTGCAGCCCAGCCCTCGTGTGCTGATCTGCGTGCCATGCAAGTCCACCCAGGTAGAGCGTCGTGCCATCCGTGAATCGGCCCTCGGTGCCGGTGCTCGCGAAGTGTTCCTGATCGAAGAACCGATGGCCGCTGCCATCGGTGCCGGCCTGCCGGTGGAAGAAGCTCGCGGCTCGATGGTCGTCGACATCGGTGGCGGTACCACTGAAATCGCGCTGATCTCCCTCAACGGTGTGGTCTACGCCGAATCCGTACGTGTGGGCGGCGACCGTTTCGACGAAGCGATCATCACCTATGTGCGTCGCAACTACGGCAGCCTGATCGGCGAATCCACCGCCGAACGCATCAAGCAGGAAATCGGCACGGCCTACCCGGGCGGTGAAGTGCGTGAAGTCGACGTACGCGGTCGCAACCTGGCCGAAGGCGTTCCACGGGCCTTCACCCTCAATTCCAACGAAGTGCTCGAAGCGCTGCAAGAGTCGTTGGCGACCATCGTCCAGGCCGTCAAGAGCGCCCTGGAGCAGTCGCCGCCGGAGCTGGCCTCGGACATCGCCGAGCGCGGCCTGGTGCTGACCGGTGGTGGCGCGCTGTTGCGTGACCTCGACAAGCTGCTGGCCCAGGAAACCGGCCTGCCGGTGATCGTTGCCGAAGACCCGTTGACCTGCGTTGCCCGCGGCGGTGGCCGTGCGCTGGAAATGATGGACAAGCACACCATGGACCTGCTCTCCAGCGAATAAGTCTGGCTGAGTGGTCTATGTTGTTTGCGCCCGGGCAGCACTTTGCAGTGCTGCCCGTTGGCGTTTATCTTCTGTCATTCGTATCCAGGCCGGTTTGATGCCGTATGAATAAAGAAAACATTTGCCTGGGAGGAGCGGCCTATTAAACCGCTTTTCGCCAAAGGCCCCTCATTGGGCGTGCGCCTGCTGGTGCTGACCGTGCTATCGGTCGCGCTGATGGTGGTCGATGCCCGCTTCACGCTGCTCAAGCCTGTACGCAGCCAGATGTCGCTGGTGTTGATGGAATCCTATTGGATCACCGACCTGCCGCAGCGCTTGTGGCAAGGTGTCGCCAGCCAGTTTGGCAGCCGGACCGAACTGGTCGCCGAAAACGAAAAACTCAAGACCGAAAACCTGCTGTTGCAGGGGCGCATGCAGAAACTGGCGGCCCTCACCGAGCAGAACGTGCGGCTGCGCGAGTTGCTCAACTCCTCCGCGCTGGTCAACGAAAAGGTCGAAGTGGCCGAGTTGATCGGCATGGACCCCAATCCGTTCACCCACCGCATCCTGATCAATAAAGGCGAGCGCGACGGCGTGGTCCTCGGCCAGCCGGTGCTCGATGCCCGGGGCCTGATGGGCCAGGTGGTGGAGTTGATGCCCTACACCTCGCGGGTGCTGCTGCTGACCGACACTACCCACAGCATCCCAGTACAGGTCAACCGCAACGGCCTGCGGGCGATTGCCAGTGGTACTGGCAACCCGGAACGCCTGGAGCTGCGGCACGTAGCCGACACCGCCGACATCAAGGAAGGCGACCTGCTGGTCAGTTCCGGCCTCGGCCAGCGTTTCCCGGCCGGGTACCCGGTGGCGACGGTCAAGGAAGTCATCCATGACTCCGGCCAGCCGTTCGCGATCGTCCGCGCGGTGCCGACGGCAGCATTGAATCGCAGCCGCTATCTGCTGCTGGTCTTCAGCGACAACCGTACGCCCGAAGAGCGCGCCAACGACGCCGCCGTGGCCCAGGAAGCCCAGGACCGGCAGGGCGGCGAGTCGGTTACGCCGGTTACGCCGGCTGCGCCCGCGCCTGCACCCGCTGCGCCGGCCACGGTGCCCAAGCCTCAAGCGGCAACACCCGCTACGAGCGCACCGGCCACCACACCGTCGACCGCACCCGCCACGCCTGCCGCGGCACCCGCCAGGCCAGCCCACGCCCCGGCGTCCCAGCCTGCCAGACCTGCGGCTCGACCACCGGCCTCGACACCCGCCGCTTCACCGGCGCCCAGGGGAGCACGAGAAGAATGAGCAGTACCCAATCCGGTAACGGCTGGATGGTCTGGATGACCTTCGCCATCGGCCTGTTGCTCAGCGTTTCGCCGCTGCCGCAGTTCATGGAAATCCTGCGTCCCCTGTGGCTGGCCTTGTTGCTGGCCTTCTGGGCGCTGGCCTTGCCCCACAAGGTCGGCATGGTCACCGCCTGGTGCCTGGGCCTGGCCGAGGACGTGCTCTACGGCACGTTGCTGGGGCAGAACGCATTGATCCTGACGCTGATCACGTTCCTGGTGCTGTCGCTGCAACAACGCCTGCGGATGTTCCCCATGTGGCAGCAATGCCTGGTGATCCTGGTGATCTTCGGCCTGGCGCAACTGGTGCAGCTGTGGCTCAGCGCACTGACCGGCAATCGCCAGCCGACCCTGGCGCTGGTCTTGCCAGCCCTGGTCAGTGCCTTGCTCTGGCCATGGGTCAGCTTCGGTTTGCGTGGCCTGCGCCTGCGTTTCAAAATCAACTGATTCGCGCAGGATATCGACACTTTTTTTGATGACTTACATCCCTGTGGCGAGGGAGCTTGCTCCCGCTCGGTTGCGTAGCGACCGTAGGATTGGGGCCGCTACGCAGCCCAGCGGGAGCAAGCTCCCTCGCCACAAAAGCCGGTCGCGTTAGGGAGATGTCTTGATGAAACCGCTTTACCTCGCCTCAGGCTCGCCGCGTCGGCGTGAGCTGCTCACGCAGATTGGCGTGCCCTTTACCGCCGTCGGCGCGGACATCGACGAAACTCCCCTGGACCACGAAACCCCATCGGCCTATGTCGAGCGTCTGGCGCGTGGCAAGGCCGAGGCTGGGCTACGTGCGCTGCAACCCGGTGTGGATGGCTGCGTGCTCGGGGCGGACACCGCCGTGGTGCTGGAGGGGCGGATTCTCGGCAAGCCCATGGACCAGGCCGACGCCTTGTCCATGCTGCTGAGCCTGTCCGGTCGCGAGCATGAGGTGCTGACCGCCATTGCCGTGCTGGACGGCTTGCGCTGCGAGCCCCGGGTGGTGCGCAGCCGGGTGCGTTTCCGACCCATTACCGAGCAGGAAGCGCTGGCCTATTGGGCCAGCGGCGAACCCCGGGACAAGGCGGGCGGCTATGGTATCCAAGGGCTGGGCGCGGTGTTCGTCGCCGGGCTGGAAGGCAGTTATTCGGCCGTGGTCGGCCTGCCGCTGTGCGAAACCGCAGAACTGCTGGGCCATTTCGGCATACCCTGTTGGCAAACCTTGAGCGTGCGCTGAGCGCCGTCCGACTTGATGCGGCCATTATCGTGAACATGCCTGAACGAGACCCTGCCATGAGTGAAGAGATCCTGATCAACATCACGCCGATGGAATCGCGCGTGGCGGTGGTTGAAAACGGCGTGTTGCAAGAGGTTCACGTCGAGCGCACGCAAAAACGTGGCATCGTCGGCAACATCTACAAGGGCAAGGTCGTGCGGGTGCTGCCGGGCATGCAGGCGGCCTTCGTCGACATCGGCCTGGACCGCGCGGCATTTATCCACGCCTCGGAAATATCCATGCGCGAAGGGCCGGCCGTGGAGAGCATCAGCGCCCTGGTGCACGAAGGCCAGAGCCTGGTGGTGCAGGTCACCAAGGACCCCATTGGCTCCAAGGGCGCGCGCCTGACCACGCAACTGTCGATCCCGTCGCGCTACCTGGTGTACATGCCGCGTACCGCCCATGTGGGCATTTCCCTGAAGATCGAAGACGAAGCCGAGCGCGAGCGCCTCAAGCAGGTGGTCAGCGACTGCGTGGAAAAAGAGGGCATCAAGGAAACCGGAGGCTTCATCCTGCGCACCGCCGCCGAAGGGGCCGGGGCCGATGAAATCCTCATGGACATCCGCTACCTGCGAAGGCTCTGGGACCAGATCGCCGCGCAGATCAAGACCATCGCCACCCCCAGCGTGATCTACGAAGACCTGGGCCTGGCGCTGCGAACCTTGCGTGACCTGGTCAGCCCCAAGATCGAGAAGATCCGCATCGATTCCCGGGAAACCTTCCAGAAAACCACCCAGTTCGTCGCCGAACTGATGCCGGAAATCGCCGACCGTCTCGAGCATTACCCTGGCGAGCGGCCGATTTTCGATCTGTACGGCGTCGAGGACGAAATCCAGAAGGCCCTGGAGCGCAAGGTGCCGCTCAAGTCGGGCGGGTACCTGGTGGTCGATCCAGCCGAAGCCATGAGCACCATCGACGTCAACACCGGGGCGTTCGTCGGCCACCGCAACCTGGAAGAAACCATCTTCAAGACCAACCTGGAAGCCGCCACGGCCATCGCCCGGCAACTGCGCCTGCGCAACCTGGGGGGGATCATCATCATCGACTTCATCGACATGGAAGATGAAGAGCATCAGCGCCAGGTACTGCGGACCCTGGAAAAACAACTCGAACGCGATCACGCCAAGACCAACATCATCGGCATCACCGAACTGGGCCTGGTGCAGATGACCCGCAAGCGTACCCGCGAAAGCCTCGAGCAGGTGCTGTGCGAGCCGTGCAGCAGTTGCCAGGGGCGCGGCAAGCTGAAGACCCCGGAAACCGTGTGTTACGAAATCTTCCGGGAAATCCTCCGGGAGGCGCGCGCCTACCAGGCGACCGGTTATAGAGTGTTGGCGAACCAGAAAGTGGTGGACCGTCTGCTCGATGAGGAGTCAGGCAATGTCGCGGAGCTGGAAGCGTTTATCGGACGCACGATTCGCTTCCAGGTCGAAACCATGTACTCCCAGGAACAATACGACGTGGTGTTGCTCTGAAGAGCTTGGGAAGCGGCGGGCCCGCGGATTTGATTGTCTTTGCCAGGGGAGCCCACTGACATGGAGTGTCTGACACGCTTGATCGCGACGCTGACTCGTTGGGGCTTGGGGCTTTGCGCGCTGCTGCTGGTGCTGCTGGCGTTGTACGTCAGCCTCGGTCGCGAGCTGGTCCCGCTGGTGGCCGAATACCGCGCCGAGGTCGAGGCCCGCGCCGGCGCGGCCATGGGCATGCCCGTGCACATCGGCAGTCTCGACGGCAGTTGGGACGCCCTGGCGCCGATCGTGGCGGCGCGCGACGTGGTGGTTGGCGAGGGCCCCAACGCCTTGCACCTGGATCAGGTGCGGGCCGTGCCCGACCTGTGGGACAGCGTGTTGGCGCGGCAGGTGCGCATCGCCCACCTGGAAGTCAGCGGCCTGAAGATCAGCCTCAAGGAAGGCGCCGACGGCAAGTGGGCCCTGGAAGGCCTGCCGGTGAAGGACGATCAGCCCCTCGATCCGCAGCAATTGCTCGAACGCATGCAAATGGTTTCAAGGCTCTCGGTGCTCGATAGCCAGGTGACCTTGCAACCCGTCGAGCAACCCCCACTGACCCTGACCTACGTCGGCTTGAGCCTGCGCACCGGCGTCTCCCGCCAGCGCTTGGACGCACGCCTGACCCTGCCCGACGGCCAGCCGGTGGCGATCAACCTGCGCACTCGCCTGCGCGCCAGCGACTGGAAGAATGGCCAGGCCGACGCCTACTTGAGCCTGCCGCAAAGCGACTGGTCCAAATGGCTGCCGAAGCGCCTGACCCAGCAATGGAATTTTTCCCGGATCCAGGCCGGCGGCGAATTCTGGCTCAGTTGGGGCGAGGGCACGGTGCAAAGCGCGGCCATGCGCCTGAACGCGCCGCAGCTCGACGGCGCCTATGGCGAGCGCAAGCCGGTGCAGATCCACAACCTGGCCCTCAATGCGTACTTCCAGCGCGGCAGCCAAGGGTTCACCGCGACCTTCGACTCCCTGGCGATGAACCTGGGCGAAACCCGCTGGGAATCGCACCTGCAACTGCAACAAAGCGCCGCCACCGAGCAAGCCGAGGAGCGTTGGCACCTGCAGGCCGATCGCCTGGACCTGACTCCGCTCACGCCGTTGCTCAACGCCCTGGCGCCTTTGCCCGAAGGCCTGGCCACGACGATTGACCGGCTCAAGGTGACCGGCGCCCTGCGCAACGTGCTGTTGGACTATCGGCCGCAGAACACCGGCGCCCAGAAAATCAGCTTCGCCACCAACCTGGACACTGTCGGTTTCAATGCCTATCGCGGCGCCCCGGCGGCGCGTAACGTTTCCGGGAGCCTGAGCGGCGACCTGGGCGGCGGCGAGCTGCGCATGGACAGCAAGGACTTTTCCCTGCACCTGGACCCGATCTTCGCCAAGCCCTGGCAGTACCTGCAAGCCAACGCCCGGCTGACCTGGAAGCTCGACAAGCAAGGCTTCACCCTGATCGCGCCGTACCTGAAAGTGCTGGGCGAGGAGGGCCGGATTGCTGGCGACTTCCTGATCCGCCTGCATTTCGACCATAGCCAGGAGGACTACATGGACCTGCGGGTCGGCCTGGTGGACGGCGATGGGCGCTACACCGCCAAGTACCTGCCGGCTGTGCTCAGCCCGGCGCTGGATGAGTGGCTGCGCACGGCCATCGTCAAGGGCGCGGTGGACGAGGGTTTTTTCCAGTACCAAGGCTCGTTGAACAAAGGTGCCGGGGACGCGGACCGCAGCATCAGTCTGTTTTTCAAGGTGCATGACGCCGAGCTGGCGTTCCAGCCGGGCTGGCCTTCGGTCAGCAAGGTCAGCGGCGATGTCTTCGTCGAAGACAGCGGCGTGCGCATCTTCGCCAGCCAAGGGCAGTTGCTCGATACTCAGGTCAGGGATATTTCGGTGAACATTCCCCACGTACCGACCGGGCAGAGTTCCCATCTGCTGCTGGACGGCGGGTTCGCCGGCGGGCTGGGCGACGGCCTGAAAATCCTCCAGACCGCGCCGATCGGCACGGCCGAGACGTTCGCCGGCTGGGAAGGCGAGGGCGACCTGAACGGCAGCGTGAAGCTCGATATCCCGCTGGTCAAAGGCGAGCAGCCGAAGATCCAGGTGGATTTCGCCACCGACAAGGCCCGGCTCAAACTCAGCGAACCGGCGTTGGAGCTGACCCAGCTCAAGGGTGATTTCCGCTTCGACAGCCACAAGGGCCTGAGCGGCAAGGGCATCAGTGCCCGGGCATTCGACCGCCCCGTGACCGCGCAGATTTTCGCCGAGGGCCGTGCTGGTGCGCTCAATACGCGGGTCACCGCGTCTGGGCAAGTGGAGGTCAAGAAACTCACCAGTTGGCTGAATGTCACCCAACCGCTGCCGGTCTCCGGCGTCGTGCCCTACCAGTTACAAGTGATCCTCGACGGCGCCGACAGCCAGTTGTCGGTCAGTTCCAGCCTCAAGGGCGTGGCCATCGACCTGCCGGCCCCCTTCGGCATGGCCGCCGACGTCGGGCGTGACACGGTGTTTCGCATGACCTTGCAAGGGCCGGAGCGGCGTTATTGGGCCGACTATGGCGACCTCGCCAGCTTCACGTACGCCGCGCCAAGCGGGAAAGTCGCTGACGGTCGCGGCGAATTGTTGCTGGGCGCCGGCGACGCGGTG
Source organism: Pseudomonas sp. SWRI179 (assembly GCF_014268705.1). Classification (NCBI taxonomy): domain Bacteria; kingdom Pseudomonadati; phylum Pseudomonadota; class Gammaproteobacteria; order Pseudomonadales; family Pseudomonadaceae; genus Pseudomonas; species Pseudomonas sp. SWRI179. The sequence continues at coordinate 21,059 of NZ_JABWRA010000042.1, forward strand.
TTGCCGGGCGCCAAGGGCCTGCGGCTGCGTGGCACGTTGTCGGAACTGGACGTCAGCCCCTGGCAGGACCTGGTGAACAAGTACGCCGGCCACGACCCAGGCGGCAGTGCCAAGCAACTGCTCAGCAGCGTCGACCTGACCGTCGGCAAACTCACGGCCATGGGCACTACCCTCGACCAAGCCTCGGTGCAACTGGACCGCAAGCCGGACTCCTGGGCCTTGCAGCTCGCCAGCCAGCAGGCCAAGGGCAACGTCAACCTGCCGGACGCCAAGGCCGCACCGATTGGTATCAAGCTTGATTACGTTCGCCTGCCGGCCACAGACCCGACGGTCCAGGCGGATGAAAATGCGCCGGACCCGCTGGCGTCGATCGATCCCGGCAAGATCCCGGCCATGGATATCGCCATCGACCAACTGTTCCAAGGCCCCGATCTGATCGGCGCGTGGTCGTTGAAAGTGCGACCGACCGCCAAGGGTATCGCGCTGAACAACTTGGACATGGGCCTCAAGGGCATGGTGTTGAACGGCAGTGGCGGCTGGGAAGGCGTGCCCGGTTCCACTAGCAGTTGGTACAAGGGCCGGATCAGCGGCAAGAACCTGGGCGATGTGCTCAAGGGCTGGGGGTTTGCGCCAAGCGTGACCAGCCAGGCGTTCCGCCTGGATGTCGATGGCCGTTGGCCGGGCTCGCCAGCCTGGGTCGCCACCAAGCGCTTTTCCGGCAGCCTCGACGCGTCGTTGAGCAAGGGCCAGTTCGTCGAAGTCGAAGGCAGCGCCCGGGCATTACGGGTGTTTGGCCTGCTGAACTTCAACTCCATCGGTCGACGCTTGCGCCTGGACTTCTCCGACCTGTTCGGCAAGGGCTTGAGCTACGACCGGGTCAAGGGGCTGCTGGTGGCGAGCGACGGGGTGTACGTGACCCGCGAACCCATTACCCTGACCGGGCCGTCGAGCAACCTGGAACTCAACGGCACGCTGGACATGGTGGCCGACCGGGTCGATGCCAAGCTGTTGGTGACGCTTCCGGTGACCAACAACCTGCCGATTGCCGCGCTGATCGTTGGCGCGCCGGCGGTGGGTGGGGCGCTGTTTCTGATCGACAAGCTGATCGGTGACCGCGTGGCGCGCTTTGCCAGCGTAAGATACGACGTCAAGGGGCCGTGGAAAGAGCCGAAGATCACCTTTGACAAGCCGTTTTGACGAGTTGGCGCGAATCCCCTGTGGGAGCGGGCTTGCTCGCGAAAGCGTCGGCACAGTCAATATTGATGTGACAGACATACCGCCTTCGCGAGCAAGCCCGCTCCCACAGGTGAGTGATACGAGAAGTGAGGGAAGTACCATGCCAGTCGCCGTGATTCAAATGGTCAGCCAAAGCGATGTGCTCGCGAACCTGGCCCGTGCCTGGGTGCTGCTGGAGCAGGCTGCCGCTGGCGGTGCGAGGCTGGCGGTGCTGCCGGAGAATTTCGCGGCGATGGGGCGGCGGGACGTGGCCGACATCGGGCGTGCCGAATCCTTTGGTCAGGGACCGATCCTGCCCTGGTTGAAACAGGCCGCCCGTGACCTCAAGTTATGGATTGTGGCCGGCACGCTGCCGTTGCCACCCAAGGACCAGCCCGAGGGCCGGTCCCATGCCTGTTCGTTGCTGGTCGATGACCAGGGCCAGGTCGTGGCGCGCTACGACAAGCTGCACCTGTTCGATGTGGACGTGGCGGACAATCGCGGGCGCTATCGGGAGTCGGATGACTATGCTTATGGTGCCAACGTGGTGGTGGCCGATACCCCCGTCGGCCGCGTTGGCCTGACGGTCTGTTATGACTTGCGGTTCCCGGAGCTCTACAGCGAACTACGCGCTGCCGGGGCCGAGCTGATCACGGCACCGTCGGCGTTTACCGCGGTGACCGGTGCGGCCCATTGGGACGTGCTGATCCGCGCCCGGGCCATCGAGACCCAGTGCTATGTGCTGGCGGCCGCCCAGGGTGGCGTGCATCCGGGGCCTCGGGAAACCTTTGGCCATGCCGCGATTGTCGACCCGTGGGGCCGCGTGCTGGCACAACAGGATCAAGGCGAGGCCGTGCTGGTGGCCGAGCGCGACAGCAGCGAACAGGCGTCCATCAGGGCGCGCATGCCGGTGGCCAGCCATCGGCGCTTTTTCTCGCAGGGCGCTCGACAGCGGCCTGTCCAAGACGACGAATTCAAGGCGTAAAACATATGAGCGGGTTGTTGTCCTCAGTCAGTGAACACCTTTTAGCCCCCGGCGGCGTGACCCTCGAAAGCCTGCAAGGCGTGCTGGGCGACCTGGCCGGCCCGGGTATCGATGCCGCCGACCTGTATTTCCAAGGCCAGATCTCCGAGTCCTGGTCGCTGGAAGACGGCATCGTCAAGGAGGGCAGTTTCAACCTCGACCAGGGCGTGGGCGTGCGTGCCCAGTCCGGCGAAAAAACCGGTTTTGCCTACAGCAACGCCATCACCCTCGAAGCCCTCGGCGCAGCGGCCCGTGCGGCCCGCTCGATCTCCCGGGCCGGGCAGAACGGCACGGTCCAGGCATTCAGCAGCCAGGACGTGGCGCAGCTCTATGCCCCGGACAACCCGCTGGAAGTCATGAGCCGCGCCGAAAAAGTCGAGCTGCTCAAGCGCATCGACGTCGCCACCCGCGCCCTCGACCCGCGTATCCAGCAAGTGTCGGTCAGCATGGCCGGGGTCTGGGAACGGATCCTGGTGGCCTCCACCGACGGTGGCCTGGCGGCGGACGTGCGGCCATTGGTGCGTTTCAACGTCAGCGTGATCGTCGAGCAGAACGGCCGTCGCGAGCGCGGCGGCCATGGCGGCGGCGGGCGCACCGACTACCGTTATTTCCTCAGTGAAGACCGCGCCATGGGCTATGCCCGCGAAGCACTGCGCCAGGCGTTGGTCAACCTCGAAGCCATCCCGGCCCCGGCCGGTACATTACCCGTGGTGCTCGGCTCCGGCTGGTCCGGCGTGCTGCTGCACGAAGCGGTGGGCCACGGCCTGGAAGGCGACTTCAACCGCAAGGGCAGCTCGGCCTACAGTGGGCGCATGGGGGAAATGGTCGCCTCGAAGCTCTGCACCATTGTCGATGACGGCACCCTGGCCGGGCGTCGTGGCTCCCTGAGCGTCGACGATGAAGGCACGCCGACCGAATGCACCACGCTGATCGAAAACGGTGTGCTCAAGGGCTACATGCAGGACAAGCTCAACGCCCGATTGATGGGTGTGGCCCGCACCGGCAACGGTCGCCGTGAGTCTTACGCACACCTGCCGATGCCGCGCATGACCAACACCTACATGCTGGGTGGCCAGAGCGATCCGGCGGAGATCATCGCCTCGGTGAAAAAAGGTATTTATTGCGCCAACCTCGGCGGTGGCCAAGTGGACATCACCAGCGGCAAATTCGTGTTCTCCACCAGCGAGGCCTACCTGATCGAAGACGGCAAGATCACCGCACCGGTCAAGGGCGCGACCCTGATCGGCAACGGGCCGGAGGCGATGAGCAAGGTGTCGATGGTGGGTAACGACCTGTCGCTGGACAGCGGGGTGGGTACGTGCGGCAAGGACGGGCAATCGGTGCCGGTGGGCGTCGGCCAGCCGACCCTGAAGATCGATGCGATTACCGTGGGTGGCACGGGCGCTTGAGGACATTCGGGGACTTGCTTGAGTCGTGGCGAGGGCGCTTGCTCCCGCTCGGTTGCGTAGCAACCGCATTTGGGCTACTGCGTAGCCCAGCGGGAGCAAGCTCCCTCGCCACGGTAACAGTCACCCCGTGGAGGGGCGTGAAGCGGGTGAAGTTCAACGCAGGCCGCGTTGAGTCTCGTCCAGCTCACGAATGTACTTGAAGATTTTACGGCTCGAGGCCGGTGGCTTGTTCTGCGCCAGTTCGTGCTGGGCCTGACGGATCAGGGAGCGCAGTTGCTGGCGATCGGCCTCCGGGTAGTCGATGACGAACTTTTCCAGGGTGCCGTCGTCGCCTGCGATCAAGCGATCGCGCCAGCGTTCCAGGTTGTGGAAACGTTCGTTGTACTGTCGGGTGGAGGCATCGAGTTGATCGAGCAGCACCAGGATGGCGTCAGTGTCCTGATCGCGCATCAGTTTGCCGATGAATTGCAGGTGCCGTTTACGCGCGATATTCGCGGTGTGCTTGGGCGCATCGGCCAGGGCCCGGCGCAAGGCGTCGGTCAAAGGCAGTTTGGCCAGCAAGTCAGGCTTGAGTGTTGTCAGGCGCTCGCCGAGGTCAACCAGAGCATGCAGCTCGCGTTTGACCTGGGATTTGCTTTTTTCACCCTCGTAGAGGGAGTCGTCGTAAGAATCAACCATGGTGGCAGTCCGCAAAGAAACGCCGCCATGATAACCAGTCGGGGGCCGCTTGTCCGGCCCGGTCGCTCGATGGCCATCACCGAAAACAGAATTTGAGTGGAGAACACCATGAGTGCAGTTCAAAGCGTCGGCCCGCAAGCATTGCCGGCACTGCAGGAACAGGTCGAGCAGATCCTCGCCGAGGCCAAGCGCCAGGGTGCCAGTGCATGCGAAGTGGCGGTGTCCCTGGAGCAGGGCCTGTCGACGTCGGTACGCCAGCGCGAGGTGGAAACCGTCGAGTTCAATCGCGACCAGGGGTTTGGCATCACCTTGTACGTGGGCCAGCGCAAGGGCTCGGCCAGCACCTCGGCCAGCGGCCCGGACGCCATCCGCGAAACCGTCGCCGCCGCGCTGGCGATTGCCCAGCACACCTCCGAAGACGAAGCTTCGGGCCTGGCCGATGCTGCGCTGATGTGCAAGGAACTGAAGGATTTCGACCTGTTCCACGCCTGGGACATCACCCCAGAGCAGGCCATCGAGCAGGCACTGCGTTGCGAAGCGGCGGCATTCGAGGCCGACAGCCGGATCAAGAACGCCGACGGCACGACGCTCAATACCCACCAGGGCTGCCGGGTCTACGGCAACAGCCACGGTTTCATCGGCGGTTATGCATCGACCCGTCACAGCCTCAGTTGCGTGATGATCGCCGAAGCCGACGGCCAGATGCAGCGCGACTACTGGTACGACGTGAGCCGCCAGGGCACCTTGCTGGCGGACCCGGTGAGCATCGGCCGCAAAGCCGCGCAACGGGCGGCCAGCCGCCTGGGCGCGCGGCCGGTGCCGACCTGCGAAGTGCCGGTGCTGTTTTCGGCCGAGTTGGCCGGTGGACTGTTCGGCAGCTTCTTGTCAGCGGTGTCCGGCGGCAACTTGTACCGCAAGTCGTCGTTCCTCGAGGGCGCGCTGGGCCAGAAGCTGTTCCCGGAATGGATGACCATCGACGAGCGTCCGCACCTGATGCAGGCCATGGGCAGTTCGGCGTTCGATGGCGATGGCCTGGCCACCTATGCCAAGCCGTTCGTGGAAAACGGCGAACTGGTGTCCTACATCCTCGGCACCTATTCGGGCCGTAAGCTCGGCATGCCGAGCACCGCCAATGCCGGTGGCGTGCATAACCTGTTCGTGACCCATGGCGAAGAAGACCAGGCTGCCTTGCTGCGCCGCATGGGTCGGGGCCTGCTGGTGACGGAACTGATGGGCCACGGCCTGAACATGGTCACCGGGGATTATTCCCGTGGCGCGGCGGGTTTCTGGGTCGAGAACGGCGAGATCCAGTTCCCGGTCCAGGAAGTGACCATCGCCGGGAACATGCGCGACATGTTCAAACAGATCGTGGCCGTGGGCAACGATCTGGAATTGCGCAGCAACATCCGCACCGGCTCGGTGCTGATCGAGCGGATGATGGTGGCGGGGAGCTAACGCCTCACCGTGTAAAAAAGGCGCGTCATCCACTGGGGGTGACGCGCCTTTTTTGTGCCCGACGATCCTGTGGCGAGAGCGCTTTTGTGGCGAGGGAGCTTGCTCCCGCTGGGCCGCGAAGCGACCCAAAAATCTTGCGGTCGCTGCGCAACCGAGCGGGAGCAAGCTCCCTCGCCACGATGAATTTGTATCGCTTGCGGTTGTGTTGCTTCTTATTATCATCTAATAATGAATCTCATTCGCCGAGTGAGCCCCGGTCATGAGTTCTGCCCTGCACGAACAACCCTACCTTGAAAGCTGGCGCTGGATGAGTCGCCAGATCCGTTGCGCGATGAACCCGGACGAGCCGCGGCTGATCGAGCATTACCTGGCCGAGGGCCGCTACCTGGCGGGTTGTACCGCCACCTCGCCGTGGATGATTTCCGAAACTGCCTTCCGTTTGCTGCTCGACACCGCCTCGGACGTCGCGCTGCCCTGGCATTGGCGCAGCCTCTGCCTTGACCAGGCCTGGCGACCATTGCGTGACCTCGAACGACAATCACTGTGCCGCTGCCGCCTCAAGCGTTGGCAGCGTCACGCCTGGGCGCTGGCCACCTGTGCCCTGGCGCCGTCGATTCCCCTTATTGAATTGGTGCAAGGATCTCCCGATGAGTAATACCCGTATCGAACGCGACAGCATGGGCGAGTTGCACGTCCCGGTGGACGCTCTCTATGGCGCCCAGACCCAGCGTGCCGTGGAAAACTTCCCGGTCAGCGGCCAGCGGATGCCGACGCAATTCATCCGAGCCCTGATCCTGGCCAAGGCCGCGGCCGCACGGGCCAACGTAGAGCTGGAGCAGATCAGCGCGGCCCAGGGCAAGGCCATCGTCGATGCCGCCCTGGGACTGCTCGAAGGTCGTTACATGGACCATTTCCCGGTGGATATCTTCCAGACCGGCTCCGGCACCAGTTCCAACATGAACGCCAACGAAGTGATCGCCACCCTCGCCAGCGGCCTGCTGGGAGAGACGGTCAACCCGAACGACCACGTCAACTGCGGCCAGAGCAGCAACGACATCATTCCCACCAGCATTCATGTCAGCGCCGCGCTGGCCTTGCATGAGCAACTGCTACCGGCGCTGTTGCACCTGGTGCAGGTGATCGAGCGCAAGGCGAAAGAAGTCCACCCGTTCATCAAGACCGGCCGCACCCATCTGATGGATGCCATGCCGGTGCGCCTGAGCCAGGTGCTCGACGGTTGGGCCCAGCAACTCAAGGCCAATATCGGCCACTTGCAGGACCTGCTGCCGAGCCTGCAATCCCTGGCCCAGGGGGGTACGGCGGTGGGCACTGGGGTCAATGCCCATCCGCGCTTCGCCGAGTTGTTCAGCCAGCAACTGACGCAATTGACCCAGGTGCAATTCACCCCAGGCAAGAACCTGTTCGCCTTGATCGGCTCCCAAGACACCGCCGTGGCGGTTTCCGGGCAGCTCAAGACCACGGCCGTGTCGCTGATGAAAATCGCCAACGACCTGCGCTGGATGAATTCCGGGCCGCTGGCAGGCCTGGGCGAGATCGAACTCGAGGGCTTGCAGCCGGGTTCCTCGATCATGCCCGGCAAGGTCAACCCGGTCATTCCTGAAGCCACCGCGATGGTGGCGGCCCAGGTGATCGGCAACGACACGGTGATCACCATCGCCGGTCAATCGGGCAATTTCGAATTGAACGTGATGCTGCCGATCATTGCCCAGAACCTGCTGAGCAGCATCACCCTGATGTCCAGCGCCAGCCGCTTGCTGGCGGACAAGGCCATCGCCACGTTCAAGGTCAACGAAGCCAGGCTCAAGGAAGCGTTGTCGCGCAACCCGATCCTGGTGACCGCGCTGAACCCGATCATCGGTTACCAGAAGGCCGCTGAAATCGCCAAGAAGGCTTACCAGCAAGGCCGGCCGGTCATCGATGTCGCCCTGGAACACACCGACCTGACGCGCAGCGAACTCGAAGTCCTGCTGGACCCGGAGAAGCTCACCGCTGGCGGCGTGTAACCCCCGACACCTGTGTGGAGGACTCATCATGGAACATTGGAAACGTACGATCGAACGGGCCAATCGCTGTTTCATGCAAGGCGAGCTGGTGGATGCCCGCGAAGCCTACCTGCAAGCCCTGGCGCTGGCCCAAGTGTTGTTCGAGCGTTGGGCGGACGCCGACGAAGCCGTGGCTGCCTGCGTCGTCTCCCACCACAACCTGGCGGACCTTCACCTGCGCTTGAACCAGCCGGAGGAGAGCGCCGAATACTTATGCGCGATCCACCAGCGGTTGTTGCGGACAATGCAGGACGAACGCCTGGCACCGGCCCTGCGCGCCGCTGCGCAACGCCAGAGCCACAAGACCTATGTCGAACTGCTGAATTTCATCAGCGAGCACGGTGAGTACCCGCGTACCCAACGTCTGCTGCACTGCAATGCCACCACGCCCCGGCCGCGCTATGCCCCTCTTCATCATGGAGTTCATTGAACATGGCTTTTACCTTGCCTGCATTGCCTTACGCCTACGACGCCCTGGAACCGCACATCGATGCGCAAACCATGGAGATCCACTACACCAAGCACCACCAGACCTACATCAATAACCTCAACGCGGCGGTGGATGGCACCGAATACGCCGAATGGCCCGTCGAAAAACTGGTGGCCAGCGTGGAGCAGTTGCCACAAAGCCTGAAGGCCGCGGTGATCAACCAGGGCGGTGGTCACGCCAACCATTCGTTGTTCTGGGAGGTGATGACGCCCCAGGGCGGCGGCCAGCCCGAGGGCGCCCTGGCGGCGGCGATCGACGCGCAACTGGGCGGCATCGAGCGTTTCAAGGAAGCCTTCACCAAAGCGGCGTTGACCCGGTTTGGCAGCGGCTGGGCCTGGTTGAGCGTGACCCCGCAAAAGACCCTGGTGGTGGAAAGCAGCGGCAACCAGGACAGTCCCTTGATGAATGGCAACACGCCGATTCTTGGTCTCGACGTTTGGGAGCACGCCTATTACTTGCGCTACCAGAACCGTCGACCTGAATACATCAACGCCTTCTACAACGTGATCAATTGGCCTGAAGTTGCCCGACGCTATCAGGCAGCGCTGGCTTCAAGTCCTTCATGAACACAACCCAAGGCTGATCATGGACACTCAAACACTGGCGATTGGCGGCGGACGGATGTTCCGCTATGCCTTGGGGTCGCTGTTGCTGTTGGCCGGCATGACGTTGTTGGCGGCCCAGGGCCTGGCGTGGCTGGACCTGGAGCCCAAGCTGTTGCGGGCACTTCAAGGCGGAGGGTTGTGCGCTTTGGGCACCGCGCTGGGGGCCGTGCCGGTGCTGGTCATTCGACGCATGCCCCAGGCCGTGAGCGATTCGCTGCTAGGCTTCGGGGCCGGGGTAATGCTCGCCGCCACGGCGTTTTCGCTGATCGTGCCGGGCATTGCCGCGGCCGAGCAACTGGGACTCACGCCTTGGGCCGCCAGCGGTCTTATCTGTTTTGGCATCATGTCGGGGGCGTTCGGGCTGTACCTGGTGGACCGCAAGGTCTCAGCCAGCCCCGAACGGCTGGTCGCAGCGCCAGGACGTCCGGTCATTGCGCCGCGGATCTGGTTGTTCGTGTTCGCCATCATCGCCCACAACATTCCGGAAGGCATGGCGGTGGGCGTGTCAGCAGGCGGCGGCATGCCGGATGCCGACAGCCTGGCAATGGGCATCGCCTTGCAGGATGTCCCCGAAGGGCTGGTGATCGCGCTGGTGCTGGCCGCGGCGGGTATGTCGCGGGTGAAGGCGTTCCTGATTGGCGCCGCGTCCGGGCTGGTCGAGCCCGTGTTCGCGCTGTTGTGCGCCTGGTTGGTGAGCCTGGCCGAGATGCTCTTGCCCCTGGGTCTGGCCTTGGCGGCCGGGGCGATGCTGCTGGTGGTGACCCATGAGGTGATTCCCGAATCCCGTCGCAATGGTTACGAGAAATTGGCGAGCCTGGGATTGCTGGTGGGGTTTTGTCTGATGATGGTGTTGGATACGGCGTTGGCCTGATGCAATCCAGGGACCATGCGTTTGTGCTGTTGTGGCGAGGGAGCTTGCTCCCGCTGGCCTGCGAAGCAGGCCCCGTTGTGTTTTCCTGCTGTGGATTTACGGCTGCTTCGCAGCCGAGCGGGAGCAAGCTCCCTCGCCACAACTAAGCTCGGCTCGAGTCCAGGGGCGGTTATTCGCCTTCGTCAAAGTAGTTGTTGATCAGCGCCACCAGCGCATCCATCGCTTCCTGCGCCTGCTCCCCTTCAGTGCTCAGGTGAATCTTCGTGCCCTTGCCAGCGGCGAGCATCATCATCGCCATGATGCTTTTACCGTCGACGGTGCTCTCGGGCGTACGTCCGACCCTGATGGTGGTATCTGGAAACTTTCCCGCCACACCGACGAATTTTGCCGACGCTCGGGCATGCAAACCCAGCTTGTTGATGATTTCAATTTCCCGAGCAGGCATCGCGATGTGAATCCTTTAGCTGAGGTCGCGGTGGCGAACCTGGACATTCTTCAGGGATTGTTGCAGGAGCTGACCCAGGCGTTCGGTCAGGTAGACGGAGCGGTGATGACCGCCGGTACAGCCGATGGCAATCGTGACGTAGGCGCGATTGCTCGCGGCAAAGCGGGGTAGCCATTTGAGCAGGTAGCTGGAGATGTCCTGGTACATTTCCTCGACGTCCGGCTGTGCGGCCAGGTAGTCGATCACCGGTTGGTCAAGCCCGGACTGCTCGCGCAATTCCGGCTTCCAATAGGGGTTGGGCAGGCAGCGCACATCGAACACCAGGTCGGCGTCCACCGGCATGCCACGCTTGAAACCGAACGACTCCACCAGGAACGCCGTGCCCGGCTCCGGCTGGTTCAGCAGGCGCAGCTTGATCGTGTCACGTAGCTGATACAGGTTCAGGTGCGTGGTGTTGACCTTCAGGTCGGCCAGGTCGGCAATCGGCCCCAGCAGTTGGCTTTCATCCTCGATGGCTTCGGCCAGGGAGCGGTTGGCGTTGCTCAGGGGGTGGCGCCGGCGGGTTTCGGAAAAGCGCTTGAGCAGCGTCTCCTCATCGGCATCCAGGTACAACACATCGCACTGGATATGCCGGCTGCGCACTTCCTCGAGCAGTTCAGGGAAGCGCGACAGGTGGCTCGGCAGATTGCGCGCATCGATGGACACCGCCACCAGCGACTGCGCCAGTTCCGTGTGGATCAGGGCGCGCTCGGCCAGTTCTGGCAGCAGGCCGGCGGGCAGGTTGTCGATGCAATAGTAGCCGCTGTCCTCAAGCACGTTGAGGGCCGTGCTTTTACCGGAGCCGGAGCGGCCACTGACGATGATCATGCGCATGTTTAATGACCGTTCTGCTCGTCCAGGACCACCTGGTACAAAGCTTCGTTACTCGGTGCGCTGCGCAGTTTTTCGCGCACTTCCTTGCGGTCCAGCATGCTGGCAATCTGGCGCAGCAGCTCGAGGTGCGCATCGGTCGCCGCTTCCGGAACCAGCAATACAAACAGCAGGTCGACCGGGGCGCCGTCGATGGCGTCGAAATCTATGGGCGTATCAAGGTGCAACAATGCGCTGATCGGCGCGGCACACCCCTTGAGACGGCAGTGAGGAATGGCGATGCCGTTGCCAAAACCGGTGGAACCGAGTTTTTCACGGGCAACCAGGGCCTCGAAGACGTCCTGCATCACCAGATCAGGCACCTCGCGGTGGATCAGGTTGGCAATTTGTTCGAGGGCTTTCTTTTTACTGCCGCCCGGCGCGTTCACTTGGGAACGGCCGGGGGTCAGGATGGTTTCTAGTCGGATCATGGATTGGGGGGGTTAACGACCGGTAGCGCCCTGGAGGAGGCTCTGGGTCTTTTCCTTATGCTTTTTGAGTTGGCGATCCAGCTTGTCGGTCAGCAGGTCAATCGCGGCATACATGTCTGTGTGCTCTGCGTTGGCAACCACTTCTCCGCCGGGAATATGCAGCGTGGCTTCGATTTTCTGCAGCAGCTTCTCGACGTTCATCGTGACTTGCACGTTGGTGATCTTGTCGAAATGCCTCTCCAATCGGTCGAGTTTTTCGCCGATGTAGGTGCGCAGGGGTTCGGTCACTTCCAGTTGGTGTCCACTGATGTTGACTTGCATACAGCTTCTCCTTCGTTGCCAGTGCATAAAGCGGCAGGCAGAAATGCCTGCCACTGGAACGCTGTGGCGTGGCCTTGTTACATCAACCGCTTGCGCTCGCTCGAAGGCGCGATCCCGAGGGATTCACGGTACTTGGCGACGGTACGGCGGGCCACCTGAATGCCTTGTGCCTCCAGTAAACCAGCGATCTTGCTGTCACTCAACGGCTTTTTCTGATTTTCCGCAGCCACCAGTTTTTTGATGATCGCGCGGATGGCCGTGGACGAGCATTCGCCGCCTTCGGAGGTGCTGACGTGGCTGGAGAAAAAGTATTTCAATTCATAGATGCCCCGGGGGGTATGCATGAATTTCTGGGTGGTCACCCGGGAAATCGTCGATTCGTGCATGCCCACGGCTTCGGCAATGTCATGCAGGACCAACGGTTTCATCGCTTCATCGCCGTACTCCAGGAAGCCGCGCTGATGCTCGACGATCTGGGTGGCAACTTTCATCAATGTTTCGTTGCGGCTTTGCAGGCTCTTGATGAACCAGCGGGCCTCCTGCAGCTGATTGCGCATGAAGGTGTTGTCGGCGCTGGTGTCGGCACGCTTGACGAAGCCAGCGTACTGGGCGTTGACGCGCAGCTTGGGCACCGACTCCTGGTTGAGCTCCACCAGCCAGCGATCATTGTGCTTGCGCACGATCACGTCGGGCACCACGTACTCAGGCTCGGTGGATTCGATCTGCGAGCCGGGGCGCGGGTTGAGGCTCTGCACCAGCTCGATGACCTGGCGCAGCTCATCTTCCTTGAGCTTCATGCGGCGCATCAGTTGGCTGTAGTCGCGACCGCCCAGCAGGTCGATGTAATCGGTGACCAGTCGCTTGGCTTCGGCCAGCCACGGTGTCTTGGCGGACAACTGGCGCAATTGCAGCAACAGGCACTCGCCCAGGTTGCGAGCGCCGATGCCGGCCGGCTCGAACTGCTGGATGCGATGGAGGACGGCTTCGATCTCGTCCAGCTCGATGTCGAGCTCGGGGTCGAAGGCTTCGAGGATCTCCTCGAGGGTCTCGTCCAGGTAGCCCTGGTTGTTGATGCAATCGATCAGGGTCACGGCGATCAGGCGATCGGTGTCGGACATCGGCGCCAGGTTCAGTTGCCACAACAAGTGGCTTTGCAGGCTCTCGCCGGCAGAGGTGCGGGTGGTGAAGTCCCACTCGTCGTCATCGCTGCTTGGCAGGTTGCTGGCGCTGGTCTGGTAGACGTCTTCCCAGGCCGTGTCCACGGGCAGCTCGTTGGGAATGCGTTCGTTCCATTCGCCTTCCTCGAGGTTGTCCACCGTCGGGGCGGCTTCCTGGTAGGACGGTTCCGGGATTTCGGTGTTGGTCTTCTGCTCGACGTTGTCGGCCAGCGGATCGGTGTTATCGAAGTCGTCGCCTTCTTCCTGGCGTTCGAGCATCGGATTGGACTCCAGCGCCTCCTGGATTTCCTGTTGCAGGTCCAGGGTCGACAATTGGAGCAGGCGGATGGCCTGTTGCAGCTGCGGTGTCATCGTCAGCTGCTGGCCCATTCTCAAGACTAGCGATGGTTTCATGGCAGGGGCTTAACACCTTATTCGCCGGCGCACATGCGCCATCCACTACAGGGCGCCGGAGCGCCAAACTTAAGCAAATTATATGCCTGAAACTGAAGTGTTTGCCTAGAGCGTCGCCATAATAAAATTAAACGACGCCCCGGCAATTCGCCAGACATGTGTGCTTACAGGCGGAACTCATGGCCCAGGTACACTTCCTTGACCAGGTCGTTGGCCAGGATCGCAGCGGAGTCACCTTCGGCGATCAACTGGCCGTCATTGACAATGTAGGCGGTTTCGCAGATATCCAGCGTCTCGCGCACGTTGTGGTCGGTGATCAGTACGCCGATGCCCTTGGCCTTGAGGTGATGGATGATCTGCTTGATGTCCCCCACCGAGATCGGGTCCACGCCGGCGAACGGTTCGTCGAGCAGGATGAATTTCGGCGCGGTGGCCAGGGCGCGGGCGATTTCCACGCGACGCCGTTCACCACCAGACAGGCTCATGCCCAGGTTGTCGCGAATGTGGCTGATGTGGAATTCCTGCAACAGGCTTTCCAGCTCCTGGCGACGGCCGGCCTTGTCGAGTTCCTTGCGGGTCTCGAGGATCGCCATGATGTTGTCGGCTACCGACAGTTTGCGGAAGATCGACGCTTCTTGCGGCAAATAGCCGATACCGGCCTTCGCGCGGCCGTGCATCGGCTGGTGGCTGACATCCAGGTCGTCGATCAGTACGCGACCCTGATCGGCCTGGACCAGGCCGACGATCATGTAGAAGCAAGTGGTCTTGCCCGCGCCATTGGGGCCGAGCAGGCCGACGATCTGGCCGCTGTCGATGGACAGGCTGACATCACGCACGACTTGACGGCTCTTGTAGCTCTTGGCCAAGTGCTGAGCTTTCAGAGTTGCCATTACTGGGCCTTCTGCTCGGTTTTCTTTTTAGGCTGGATCACCATGTCGATCCGCGGACGCTGCTCGGTCACCTTGCTGCCGGTGGCGCGACCGGCGCTGGCGAGTTTCTTGTTGGTGTCGTAGACGATTTTCTCGCCTTGGGTGACGTTGTTGTCCTTGTCGACGACCTTGGCGCGGTCGATCAGGACCACGCGATCCTGGGAGGCGTGATATTGGATGGTAACGCCGTAGCCTTGTACCGGCTTGGTGTCGCCCGCGGTTTGCATCTGCTCGAAATAGGCCAGGTTGCCCACCGAGGTCACCACGTCGATATCGCCGGACTGGGTGCGGGTGATGGTCACGGTGTTGCCGGTGACCTTCATCGAGCCTTGGGTGATGATCACGTCGCCTTTATAGGTGGCGACGCCATTCTTGTCGTCGAGTTGCGCGTCGTCGGCCTGGATGCGGATAGGCTGGTCGCGGTCGGTGGGAAGAGCCCAGGCGCTCGCGCTTCCCAGTGCTGCGCCCAGACTGAGCAAAATAGGGAGGGTTTTAGCGAGCTTCATACTGTCCTCTTACGTTCGATAGCAGGTGTATCCTGCTTTCCTTCAAATACGCCTTCATTCCCGTGCCGGTCGATACACCCCCGGCGCCGTCGATTCTAACGGGTTGCTCGGTCTGCGCATATTCTTGCTGCGGGAATACCGTCATGCGTGTGCTGGTGATGATGGTCGCACGGTTTTTTTCGTCGGTCCGGGCGATGCGTACCGAGTCGATCAGTTCCACTTCGGTGCCACCGGAATTGACTTCGGCGTGCTCGCTCTGCACATGCCAGGGAAAATCGGTGCCGCGGAATATGTTCAAGTCCGGCTTGGTGACCAGCGTAATGTCAGTGGCCTTGACGTGGTCGACCTTGTCGGACGTCATCTCATATTGCACTTTGCCGTCGGGCAGGTACTGCAGGGTGTGGGTGTTGGTCGCGTACCAGTCGATCTTTTCCTCGACTTGGGCCGCAGGCTGGTCGAGAAACCGTTCAGGGCTGATGTTCCAATAGCCCACCGCGGCGAAAATCGCCGCGATACAGGCAAACACCACAACGGTGCGAATCTTTTTGCTCAGCATAAATGGCTCACAGGTACGCGGCGTTGGCCGCTTCGAGACGGCCCTGGGCGCGCAGGATCAGTTCACAGAATTCGCGGGCGGCACCTTCGCCGCCTCGTGCCGTGGTGATTCCGTGGGCGTGCTCGCGCACGAAACTGGCCGCGTTGGCGACGGCCATGCCCAGGCCGACCCGGCGAATCACCGGCAGGTCCGGCAGGTCGTCACCGAGATAGGCCACTTGTTCATAGCTTAGGTTGAGTTGGCCCAAGAGTTCGTCCAGCACCACCAGTTTGTCTTCGCGCCCCTGGTAAAGGTGCGGGATGCCGAGGTTCTTCGCGCGCCGCTCGACCACCGGGGTCTTTCGGCCACTGATGATAGCGGTCTGCACGCCGGCGGCCATCAACATCTTGATGCCTTGGCCGTCGAGGGTGTTGAAGGTCTTGAACTCGCTGCCGTCTTCGAGGAAATACAGGCGACCGTCAGTCAGTACGCCGTCCACATCGAACACGGCCAGCTTGATGGCTTGGCCCCGTTGCAACAAATCTGTGTTCATTTACATGACTCCCGCGCGCAGCAAATCGTGCATGTTCAGGGCGCCCACCGGACGGTCTTCGCCATCGACGACGACCAGGGCACTGATTTTGTGGTCTTCCATGATTTTCAGGGCCTCGGCGGCGAGCATCTCGGCACGGGCGGTCTTGCCGTGGGGCGTCATGACTTGCTCGATGGTCGCGCTGTGGATGTCGATGGCGCGGTCCAGGGTGCGGCGCAGGTCGCCGTCGGTAAAGATCCCGGCGAGCTTGCCGTCGGCTTCCAGCACTACCGTCATGCCCAGTCCCTTGCGGGTCATCTCCATGAGCGCGTCCTTGAGCAGCGTGCCGCGCACAACCTGTGGCAATGCCTGGCCGGCGTGCATCACGTTTTCGACTTTCAGCAGCAGGCGACGGCCAAGGGCACCACCGGGATGGGAAAAGGCGAAGTCTTCCGCGGTGAAGCCCCGGGCCTCCAGCAGCGCCACGGCCAGGGCGTCGCCCATGACCAGGGCTGCGGTGGTGGAGGAGGTCGGCGCCAGGTTCAGCGGGCAGGCTTCGTGTTCGACATGAACATTGAGGTTCACTTCGGCGGCCTTGGCCAGCGGCGAGTCCGGGTTGCCGGTCATGCTGATCAACTGGATGCCCAGGCGTTTGATCAACGGCAGCAACGTGATGATTTCATTGGTGGAGCCGGAGTTGGACAAGGCCAGGATGACGTCGTCCCGGGTGATCATGCCCATGTCGCCGTGGCTGGCCTCGGCCGGGTGGACAAAAAAGGCCGTGGTGCCGGTGCTGGCGAGGGTGGCGGCGATCTTGTTGCCGATGTGCCCGGACTTGCCCATGCCGACCACGACCACGCGGCCCTTGCTGGCCAGAATCATCTCGCAGGCGCGTACGAAATCAGCGTCGATATGGGCCAGCAAGCCTTGCACGGCTTCAAGCTCGAGGCGGATGGTACGTTGTGCCGATTGAATCAGGTCGCTGGATTGGTTCATGTCAGAAATCGTATAGCCCGATGAAAAGGCGGCGATTATAGCGGCAATGAACAATTCCCTCACGTAAGTTCGTCATGCTTTGTGCTGGCGGCTGCAAGGTTCGACGTAATATCAGACTTTTTACCTTAAGCCAGGCTTAACGGCGGGGCCGTTGGCCTTGGGCGCTTCGCTGTTGCAGTGATATAGTTCGCCGCCGGTTCGCTGCCGGCGGTAGCGACGCTTGTCGGCTGCCCAAGGCATTCGAATGTGAGGCTGCATCGCAAGGAGTTTAGATGAGTGCCGACAACGCCTACGCGGTCGAGCTGAAGGGACTGTCCTTCAAGCGAGGGACGCGCAGCATTTTCAATGACATCGATATTCGCATACCACGGGGCAAGGTCACCGGCATCATGGGGCCCTCCGGGTGTGGCAAGACCACGCTGCTGCGGCTGATGGGCGCGCAGCTGCGTCCCAGCGCCGGCGAAGTCTGGGTCAATGGCCAGAATCTTCCCCAATTGTCTCGCAGCGACCTGTTCGATGCGCGCAAGCACATGGGGGTGTTGTTCCAGAGCGGCGCGCTGTTCACCGACCTCGATGTGTTCGAGAACGTGGCGTTCCCGCTGCGGGTCCATACCGACCTGCCGGAAGAAATGATCCGCGACATCGTCCTGCTCAAATTGCAGGCCGTCGGGCTGCGCGGCGCCATCGACCTGATGCCGGACGAGCTGTCCGGTGGCATGAAGCGTCGTGTAGCGCTGGCGCGGGCGATTGCCCTCGATCCGAAGATCCTCATGTACGACGAGCCCTTCGTCGGCCAGGATCCGATCGCCATGGGTGTGCTCGTGCGCCTGATCCGCCTGCTTAATGATGCGCTGGGCATCACCAGTATCGTGGTCTCCCACGATTTGGCCGAAACCGCGAGCATTGCCGACTACATCTATGTGGTCGGCGATGGGCAGGTGCTGGGGCAGGGCACGCCGCAGGAACTGGCGGACTCGGACAACCCGCGCATTCGCCAATTCATGAAGGGTGATCCGGACGGGCCGGTGGCGTTCCATTTCCCGGCCACGGATTACCGTACCGATCTGCTGGGGAAGCGCTGATGCGCAAGAAATCACTGTTGGAAAGAATTCGCCTGTTCGGTCGCTCCGGCATCGACGTGGTGGCGGTGCTGGGCCGTTCCTCGCTGTTTTTGATGCACGCCTTGCTCGGTCGCAACTCGACGGGCGGCGGCTTTGGCCTGCTGGTCAAGCAGTTGCACTCGGTGGGCGTGATGTCCCTGGTGATCATCGTCGTCTCCGGGATCTTCATCGGCATGGTGCTGGCACTGCAAGGCTTCAGCATTTTGTCCAGCTACGGTTCGGAGCAGGCGGTCGGGCAGATGGTCGCCCTGACGCTGCTGCGCGAGCTAGGCCCCGTGGTGACCGCGCTGCTGTTCGCCGGGCGGGCCGGTTCGGCGCTGACGGCTGAAATCGGTAACATGAAGTCCACCGAGCAGCTGTCCAGCCTGGAAATGATCGGTGTCGACCCGCTCAAGTACATCGTTGCCCCGCGCCTGTGGGCCGGCTTCATTTCCCTGCCGGTGCTGGCGATGATCTTCAGCGTCGTGGGGATCTGGGGCGGCTCCTGGGTGGCCGTCGACTGGCTGGGGGTCTATGAGGGTTCCTACTGGTCGAACATGCAGAACAGCGTCGATTTCCTCGACGATGTCCTCAATGGCGTGATCAAAAGTGCCGTGTTCGCGTTCGTCGTGACCTGGATCGCCGTGTTTCAAGGCTATGACTGTGAGCCCACTTCAGAGGGGATCAGCCGTGCCACAACCAAGACCGTGGTGTACGCCTCGCTGGCGGTCCTGGGCCTTGACTTTATTCTGACCGCCTTGATGTTTGGAGATTTCTGATGCAAAACCGCACCCTGGAAATCGGTGTCGGCCTTTTCTTGCTGGCTGGCATCCTGGCTTTGTTGCTGCTGGCCCTGCGGGTCAGTGGACTGGCGCCGACGGCAAGCACCGATACTTATAAACTTTATGCCAACTTCGACAATATCGCCGGTTTGACGGTCAGAGCCAAGGTGACCATGGCCGGTGTGACCATCGGCAAGGTCACGGCAATCGATCTGAACCGCGAGGATTTCACCGGTCGGGTGACGCTGCAGTTGGAAAAGCGCGTGGACAACCTGCCGACTGACTCCACTGCATCTATCCTCACGGCTGGGCTGCTGGGCGAGAAGTACATTGGCATCAGCGTGGGTGGAGAGGACACCGTGCTCAAGGACGGTGGCGTCATCCACGACACGCAGTCGTCCCTGGTGCTCGAGGACCTGATCGGTAAATTCCTGCTCAATACCGTTAGCAAAGACGCCAAATGAGGAGCTTTTGAATGATCTCTATCTTGCGACGTAGCCTGTTGGTGCTGCTCGCGGCACTGCCGTTGATGGCCAACGCCGTGGCCGCGCCTTCGGCCCATGACATCATCCAGGACACGACCACCCGGTTGCTGGCGGACCTTGCCGCCAACAAAGAGAAATACAAGCAGGACCCCAGCGCGTTCTATGACGCGCTGAACGGCATCGTCGGCCCTGTGGTGGACGCCGATGGCATCTCCAAGAGCATCATGACCGTCAAGTACTCGCGCAAGGCCACCCCGGCGCAGATGACCCGCTTCCAGGAGAACTTCAAGCGCAGCCTGATGCAGTTCTATGGCAACGCCTTGCTGGAGTACAACAACCAGGGCATCACCGTTTCCCCGGCCAAGGATGAAAGCGGCACTCGCACCAGCGTCGACATGCAGGTCAAGGGCAACAACGGCGCGGTCTACCCGGTGTCCTACACGCTCGAGAAGATCAACGGCGAGTGGAAGGTGCGCAACGTGATCATCAACGGCATCAACATCGGCAAGCTGTTCCGCGATCAGTTCGCCGACGCCATGCAGCGCAATGGCAACGACCTGGACAAGACCATCGACGGTTGGGCCGGTGAAGTCGCCAAGGCCAAGGAAGTGACCGAAGAAGCCAAAGAGAAGCAGGAACAATGATCGAGTCGGTGAGTGAATCGGCCGTTCGTCTGGGCGGGGCCGGTGAGCTGCTGCTCAGCGGCGTGCTGGATTACCGCTCTGGGCCGGCCCTGCGCAAGCAGGGCCAGGCGCTGATCAAGTCCATTGGCGGCGCCGAGGTGGTCATTGACTGCTCGGCGGTGCAGAAGTCCAGCAGTGTCGGCTTGTCGCTGCTGCTGTGTTTCATGCGGGACGCCAAGGCGGCCGGCAAAACGTGGAGCATCCGTGGGATGCCCGAAGACATGCGCGAAATAGCCCAGGTCAGCGAGCTGACCGAGCTGTTGGTGCACCCCTGACCCACATTGTTGGAAAAGCCCCTCTGTCAGAGTCCTGCTTCGCGGGGTTCGCAGGCGCGGGGCTTTTTTGTATGATGTGCGACCCGCGCGCACAGGGCGCCGATTGAGGTTGAGCATGCAGGCTGTAGAAGTGAAGAGCTT
Source organism: Pseudomonas sp. SWRI179 (assembly GCF_014268705.1). Taxonomy (NCBI): domain Bacteria; kingdom Pseudomonadati; phylum Pseudomonadota; class Gammaproteobacteria; order Pseudomonadales; family Pseudomonadaceae; genus Pseudomonas; species Pseudomonas sp. SWRI179. Next base: position 41,510 of record NZ_JABWRA010000042.1, read on the forward strand.
CCTTGAAGGAAAGCTGCCTGGTACGCAGGTGGAGGTTGAAGGCGAAGGCTGCAATTTCCAGCTGAACGTAATCAGCGATGAACTGGCGGCGTTGAGTCCAGTGAAGCGTCAGCAGAGCATCTATGCCCATTTGAACCCATGGATCGCCGATGGCAGCATCCACGCGGTCACGATGAAATTTTTCAGCAGCGCGGCCTGGGCCGAGCGCACCTGAGCCCAAGGGCCTCGAGATTCTTATGGATAAACTGATTATTACCGGCGGCGCTCGTCTTGATGGCGAAATCCGTATTTCCGGGGCAAAGAACTCCGCCCTGCCAATCCTGGCCGCGACCCTGCTGTGCGACGGTCCTGTGACTGTAGCCAACCTGCCGCACCTGCACGACATCACCACGATGATCGAGCTGTTCGGCCGCATGGGCATCGAGCCGGTGATCGACGAGAAGCTCAGCGTCGAGATCGACCCACGCACCATCAAGACCTTGATCGCCCCGTACGAGCTGGTGAAAACCATGCGCGCATCGATCCTGGTATTGGGCCCGATGGTCGCCCGTTTCGGTGAAGCCGAAGTCGCCTTGCCTGGCGGTTGCGCCATCGGCTCGCGTCCGGTGGACCTGCACATCCGTGGCCTGGAAGCCATGGGCGCGGTGATCGACGTCGAAGGCGGCTACATCAAGGCCAAGGCGCCGGAAGGTGGCTTGCGCGGTGCACACTTCTTCTTCGACACCGTCAGCGTGACCGGTACCGAGAACATCATGATGGCTGCCGCACTGGCCAAGGGCCGCAGCGTGCTGCAGAACGCCGCCCGGGAGCCTGAAGTGGTCGACCTGGCGAACTTCCTGATCGCCATGGGCGCCAAGATCAGCGGCGCCGGCACCGACACCATCACCATCGATGGCGTCGAGCGCCTGCATTCGGCTACCTACAAGGTGATGCCGGACCGGATCGAAACCGGCACCTACCTGGTGGCCGCTGCCGTCACCGGTGGCCGCGTCAAGGTCAAGGACACCGATCCGACCATCCTCGAAGCCGTCCTGGAAAAACTCAAGGAAGCCGGTGCCGAAGTCACCTGCGGCGAAGACTGGATCGAAGTGAACATGCACGGCAAGCGGCCCAAGGCCGTCAACGTGCGGACCGCGCCGTACCCGGCGTTCCCCACCGATATGCAGGCGCAGTTCATCTCCCTCAACGCCATTGCCGAAGGCACCGGCGCGGTGATCGAGACGATCTTCGAAAACCGCTTCATGCACGTCTATGAACTGCACCGCATGGGCGCCAAGATCCAGGTCGAAGGCAACACCGCCATCGTCACGGGCACCGAGAAGCTCAAGGGTGCGCCAGTCATGGCCACCGACCTGCGGGCTTCGGCCAGCCTGGTCATCTCGGCCCTGGTTGCCGAAGGCGATACCCTGATCGACCGCATCTACCACATCGACCGTGGCTACGAGTGCATCGAAGAAAAACTGCAGATGCTCGGCGCCAAGATCCGCCGCGTACCGGGCTAGTTCCGGCTGCATGGGCACACGGATGTGCCCGTTGAATTCGTTTCAGGTCGAGGGTGTTTGCACCCTCGATGTGTGTCCGGCGCCGCTTGCGACCGGGCATGAGTACCTTGATAAGGACTGACGTTTCCCATGTTGACCATCGCACTGTCCAAGGGCCGCATCCTTGACGACACCCTGCCGCTTCTGGCTGAAGCGGGCATCGTGCCGACCGAGAATCCGGACAAGAGCCGCAAGCTGATCATCCCCACGACCCAGGCCGACGTGCGCTTGCTGATCGTGCGTGCCACCGACGTGCCGACCTACGTGGAACATGGCGCCGCCGACCTGGGCGTCGCCGGCAAGGACGTGCTGATGGAATACGGCGGCCAGGGCCTGTACGAGCCCCTGGACCTGCGGATCGCCCGCTGCAAGCTGATGACCGCCGGTAAAGTCGGCGCGCCGGAGCCCAAGGGGCGTCTGCGGGTGGCGACCAAGTTCGTCAACATCGCCAAGCGTTATTACGCCGAGCAGGGTCGTCAGGTCGATATCATCAAGCTGTACGGTTCGATGGAGCTGGCGCCGCTGATCGGCCTGGCGGACAAGATCATCGACGTGGTCGACACCGGTAACACCCTGCGGGCCAACGGCCTGGAACCCCAGGACTTCATCGCTGACATCACCTCCCGGCTGGTCGTCAACAAGGCGTCGATGAAAATGCAACATGCTCGTATCCAGGCTCTGATCGATACCCTGCGCAAGGCAGTGGAATCGCGACACCGCGGCTGATTCACCTGCGCGACCTTGAGTCGCGCCCGTCTATCCGTGTCATAGCCAATTTTCTCAGGTGCCCACGCGAATGGACTGGTAGCTTAGGGCGCCTGAGCATTTGCCATTAATGAGGCCCTCGCTATGACCGCTCCCACTTCGATTCGCCGACTCAACGCTGCCGACCCGGATTTCGCACATCATCTGGATCATCTGCTGAGCTGGGAAAGTGTGTCTGACGACTCGGTCAATCAGCGGGTGCTGGACATCATCAAGGCCGTGCGCGAGCGTGGCGATGCCGCCCTGGTGGAGTTCACCCAGAAATTCGACGGCCTGCAAGTGGCGTCCATGGCCGACCTGATCCTGCCGCGCGAGCGCCTGGAACTGGCCTTGACCCGGATCACCGTGCCCCAGCGCGAAGCCTTGGAAAAAGCTGCGGCTCGGGTGCGCGATTATCACGAAAGGCAGAAACAGGACTCCTGGAGCTACACCGAAGCGGACGGCACGGTGCTGGGCCAGAAAGTCACGCCGCTGGACCGCGCCGGCCTGTACGTGCCGGGGGGCAAGGCGTCCTATCCGTCCTCGGTGCTGATGAACGCCATTCCGGCCAAGGTCGCCGGCGTGACCGAAGTGGTCATGGTCGTCCCGACCCCGCGGGGTGAGATCAACGAGTTGGTGCTGGCCGCCGCTTGCATCGCTGGCGTGGACCGGGTGTTCACCATCGGCGGTGCCCAGGCCGTGGCGGCGCTGGCCTATGGCACCGAAAGCGTGCCACGGGTGGACAAGGTGGTCGGCCCGGGCAACATCTACGTCGCCACCGCCAAGCGCCACGTGTTTGGCCAGGTTGGCATCGACATGATCGCCGGTCCTTCGGAAATCCTCGTGGTGTGCGACGGCCAGACCGATCCGGACTGGATCGCCATGGACCTGTTTTCCCAGGCCGAGCACGACGAAGACGCCCAGGCGATCCTGGTCAGCCCCGACGCGGAGTTCCTCGACAAGGTTGCCGCCAGCATCGACAAGCTGCTGCCGACCATGGACCGCGCCGAGATCATCAACACGTCGATCAATGGCCGTGGGGCGCTGATCAAGGTCGATGACATGGCGCAGGCCATCGAAGTCGCCAACCGCATCGCGCCGGAACACCTGGAGTTGTCGGTCGCCGACCCGCAGGCCTGGTTGCCGCAGATCCGCCACGCCGGTGCGATCTTCATGGGCCGCCACACCAGCGAGGCCCTGGGTGACTATTGCGCAGGCCCTAACCATGTATTGCCGACGTCCGGCACCGCGCGCTTCTCGTCGCCGCTGGGGGTGTATGACTTCCAGAAACGTTCGTCGATCATCTTCTGCTCCGAGCAGGGTGCCTCCGAACTGGGCAAGACCGCTTCGGTGCTGGCCCGTGGCGAATCGCTGAGCGCCCACGCCCGCAGCGCCGAGTACCGCATTCTTGATGAGCCATCCGTTGAACGGCAGGGGAACTGAAATGAGTAAATTCTGGAGCCCGTTCGTCAAGAACCTGGTGCCCTACGTGCCGGGTGAGCAGCCGAAACTGACCCGATTGGTCAAGCTCAACACCAACGAGAACCCCTACGGCCCATCGCCCAAGGCCCTCGCGGCGATGCAGGCCGAGCTGAACGACAATCTGCGCCTGTATCCGGATCCCAACAGCGACCTGCTGAAAGGCGCCGTGGCCCGCTATTACGGCGTGCAGGGCAACCAGGTGTTCCTGGGTAACGGCTCGGATGAAGTGCTGGCGCACATTTTTCACGGCCTGTTGCAGCACGACCAGCCGCTGTTGTTCCCGGACATCAGCTACAGCTTCTATCCGGTGTATTGCGGCCTGTACGGTATTCAGTTCGAGGCGGTGCCGCTGGATGAGCAATTCCAGATCGACCCGGCCGACTACGCCAAACCCAACGGCGGGATCATTTTCCCCAACCCGAACGCGCCGACCGGCTGCCTGCTGGCGCTGGAGGCGATCGAGAGGATTCTCAAGGCCAGCCCGGATTCGGTGGTCGTGGTGGACGAGGCTTATATCGACTTCGGCGGCGAGACGGCCATCAGCCTGGTGGATCGTTATCCGAACCTGCTGGTGACCCAGACCCTTTCCAAGTCCCGCTCGCTGGCGGGGCTGCGCGTGGGCCTGGCGGTGGGTCATCCGGACCTGATCGAAGCGCTGGAGCGGATCAAGAACAGCTTCAACTCCTACCCGTTGGATCGCCTGGCGAATGTCGGCGGCGCAGCGGCGTTCGATGATCGCGAGCATTTCGACCGGACCTGCCGATGGGTCATCGAACACCGTGAGTGGGTGGTGGATCAATTGGAAGCGAAGGGCTTCGAAGTATTGCCCTCGGCGGCCAACTTCATCTTCGCCCGCCACCCCCGGCACGACGCGGCAGGGCTGGCGGCGAAATTGCGGGAGCAGGGTGTGATCGTGCGGCACTTCAAGCAGGAGCGGATTGCCCAATTCCTGCGGATCAGCATCGGCACGCCGGAGCAGAACCAGGCCCTGATCGAAGCCCTCGGCGAACTCTGAAACCCTGCGCTGAGCCTGTGGAATCTGTGGGAGCAAAGCTTGCTCGCGATGGCGTAGTGTCAGGCACTTCAATGTAGGCTGAACTGACGCATTCGCGAGCAGGCTCGCTCCCACAGTTGTTTTGCGGTGTACACAAGATCTGCACTCCCCCGCAAATCCCTCCTGTGGGAGCGGGCTTGCTCGCGAAGGCGTAGTGTCAGTCACTTCGATGCTGGCTGAACTGACGCATTCGCGAGCAAGCCCGCTCCCACAGTTGTTTTGTGGTGTTCACAGGATCTGCGTACCGCCGCAAATCCCTCCTGTGGGAGCGGGCTTGCTCGCGAAGGCGTAGTGTCAGGCACTTCAATGTAGGCTGAACTGACGCCTTCGCGAGCAAGCCCGCTCCTACAGTTGTTTTGCGGTGTACACAAAATCTGCGTACCGCCGCAAATCCCTTGTGGGAGCGAGCCTGCTCGCGATGGGGCCTTTGGATCAGACCCTGAACTGGTTGATCAGCCGCCGCTGCTGCTCTGCCAGTTTGGTCAGGCCGGCGCTGGCCGCGCTGGATTCGTCGGCACCGCTGGCCACTTCGTTTGCCACTTGCCCGATGTTGATCACGTTGCGGTTGATGTCGTCGGCCACGGCGCTCTGTTCCTCGGCAGCGCTGGCGATCTGGGTGTTCATGTCGTTGATCACCGACACCGCCTGGGTAATCGTTTCCAAGGCCTGGGCCGCTTTCGCCGCATGCTGCACGCTTTCATCGGTACGATGCTGGCTGTCTTCCATCACCCGAACCACATCCCGGGTGCCTTGTTGCAGTTGCTGGATCATTGCCTGGATTTCTTCAGTCGCCTGCTGGGTCTTCTGCGCCAGGTTGCGCACTTCATCGGCGACCACCGCGAAACCACGGCCCTGTTCACCGGCCCGGGCGGCTTCGATGGCTGCGTTGAGGGCCAACAGGTTGGTCTGCTCGGCGATCCCGCGGATGGCGGTGAGGATCGCATTGATGTTCTCGCTGTCCTTGGCCAGGGTCTGCACCACACCCACCGCCTTGCCGATTTCCACGGCCAGGGCGCCAATGGAGGTGGAAGTGTCCCGCACGATCTGCATGCCCTGGCTGGCGGCCTGGTCCGCATGACTGGCCGCCTGGGCCGCCTGGGTCGCGTTACGGGCCACGTCCTGGGCAGTGGCGGTCATTTCGTGCACGGCCGTGGCGACCTGATCGATCTCCGTCATCTGCTTGTGCACGCCCTGGTTGGTACGGATCGCGATGTCAGCGGTGTGCTCCGATGAATCGCTGACACTCTGCACCGAGGTCACCACCTGGGTGATCATGCCCTGCAACTTGCTCAGGAAGGTGTTGAAGCCCCTGGCGATCGCGCCCAGTTCGTCGGCGCGGTCGCTCACCAGGCGACGGGTCAGGTCGCCTTCGCCCTGGGCGATGTCATCGAGCATCGCCACCATTTGCTTGAGTGGCCGGGCGATGCCGTGGCCCACCAGCCAGATCACCAGCAGACCGATCCCGGCAATCACCAGGCCCACCATCGCCATGCCGAAGATATCGGTCTGGCGCCGATGGTCGAGGTCTTGCTGCAAGGCTTGCAGGTCGGCCATGACCGCGCTCAGCGGCAGTTGCAGCATCAGCGTCCAGCGGGCGTTGGTCTCGCCGATGCCGAACGGCATGTACACCTCGATATGCCCATGGGCTTCGTCGATGTCGTAGCGCACTTCGCCGACGCCCAGTTTGGTCAGGTTATCCAGTTCGTTGGCGTCCAGCAGGTCGCTGGCCTTTTCCCCGAGTTTGCTCGGGTCCTTGGTGAAGGCCACCAGCCGGTTGTTGCTTGAGAGCAAGGCCATTTCCCCGGCGCCGTCGTACAGCTTGCCATCGGCGGCCACGAGCATGTCCTGGATGAAATTCACCGACAGGTCGGCACCGACGATGCCCTGGAACTTGCCCTCGATCATGATCGGTTCGATGAACGAGGCGAGCATGGTCATCGTGCTGCCGACGCGGTAGGGCGCCGGGTCGATCACGCAGGCTTTCTTGCTGTCCTGGGAGCACAGGTAGTACTCACTGGCGCGAATGCCGGTGGAGAGCAGTTTTTGATCGGTCACATCGGCGAGCTTTTCCAGGCCCAGGGAGCCGTCCTGGTTGCGAAACCACCAAGGCAGGAAACGCCCGTTGGTTTCCATGCCCAGCACCGGGCTGTCCACGTAATTGGCGTCGTCGTGGTCGATGGCATTCGGCTCCCAGGCGATGTAGGCGCCGAGGATTTTCGGGTTGCGTACGACGGTTTCGCGCAGCAGGCTGATCATCTGCTCGCGGGGCACCTTCAGTTGCGGGTTGCCGTCCGCGCCGTTCATGCCCATCAAGGCATTCGGGGTGGCCAGGCCGCGGGCGAGCAACAGCGGGGCTTCCAGTTCCCGCTGGATCAGGCTGGCCTGGGTGCGCGCCAAGGCACTGAGGCGTTGTTCGATGAGTTGTTCGAACTGCGCCTTGGTTCGCTGTTGCACCATCTCCTGGGTGCGGGCACCGGCAAACAGCGCGTACAGCACAAGGGCGCCGACCACGCTGAGCACGATGGCACCGGCCAGGGCGGCCACGGAAAACTGGATCGATCTGAATTTCATAAAGACTCCGGACGCGGAAATGACGTCTGGGATCTTTATCGGCGTTTCCGTGGCGCGGCATGAGGCGCTGTTCGTCGGGTGACTGTTTTGGCTAGGTGGGTGTCGCAAATGGGCGCGGTGGTTCTGTCCAAAAAAACCGTAATCCCCTCGCTGTGTATCTGGCGCCGATACAAATCAAGGCCTAGGATACGCCCACGTTTCCAGGGAGCTTCTTTTACATGAACAAGACATTGATGGTGAGTGCTCTGAGCGCGGCGCTGCTGCTCGCCGGTTGCCAGTCGGTCAATACCACCAGCGGCGGAGCCGTGGGTGTGGAGCGCAAGCAGTACATGTTCAGCATGCTGTCGACCGACCAGGTCAACCAGATGTATGCCCAGTCCTATCAAAAGACGATGGGCGAGGCGAGTGCCCAGGGCGTGTTGGACAAGACCAGCAGCGATGCCAAGCGCGTCCAGGCCATCTCCAGTCGACTGATCGCCCAGGCGCCGGTGTTCCGTCCGGATTCGGCGCAATGGAACTGGGAAGTGAACCTGATCAAGAGCGACGAGCTCAACGCCAGCTGCGGCCCTGGTGGGAAAATCATTTTCTACACCGGCTTGATCAATCAGCTGAAGCTCACCGACGATGAGATCGCCGCGATCATCGGTCATGAAATCGCCCACGCCCTGCGCGAGCACGGGCGCGAAGCGATGTCCAAGGCCTACGGCATCGAAATGGCCAAGCAGGGCGCCGGTGCCTTGTTCGGCCTCGGCCAGGACAGCCTGGCCTTGGCCGACACCGTCGCCAACTACGGCATGACCTTGCCCAACAGCCGTGGCAACGAGAACGAAGCCGACCTGATCGGCCTCGAACTGGCCGCCCGCGCCGGCTATAACCCGAACGCCGCGATCACCTTGTGGAACAAGATGGCCAAGGCGTCGGAAGGCGCGCCACCGGAATTCATGAGCACCCACCCGTCGTCGGGCAGCCGTATCGCTTCGTTGCAGGCGGCGATTCCGAAGGTGATGCCGCTGTATCAGCAGGCCAAGAAGTAACCACCGTCATGTGGTGAAACTGTTTTTTGTGGCGAGGGAGCTTGCTCCCGCTGGGCCGGTCCGACGCCTCGGGCGAAGCGGCCCCAAAAGCTTGCGGTCGCTGCGCAACCGAGCGGGAGCAAGCTCCCTCGCCACAACAGCCTCAAACCCACCCACTGCTCTGCATCGCCTTGTACACCGCCACGATCGCCAGGACGAAGAACGCCGAGGCGGCCAGGCGGCGGATCAGGGTCAGGGGTAGCTTCTCGGCGGCGAAATTGCCCGCCAGGACCACTGGCACGTTGGCAATCAACATGCCCACGGTGGTGCCGATGATCACCAGCCACAGCTCCGGGTATTGCGCGGCGAGCATCACCGTGGCGATCTGGGTCTTGTCGCCGATTTCCGCCAGGAAGAACGCAATCAGCGTGGTCAGGAACGGTCCGAACTTACGGGCCGTGTTGGCTTCTTCATCGTCCAGTTTGTCCGGGACCAGGGTCCACAGTGCCGTGGCCGCGAAGCTGGCCGCCAGTATCCAGTGCAGGACCGCGTCGGAGAAAAAACCGCTGACCCAGGCGCCGACCGCGCCGGCCGCCGCATGGTTGGCCAGGGTCGCGGCAACGATGCCAGCGATGATCGGCCAGGGTTTGCGAAAGCGTGCCGCCAGGATGAGCGCGAGCAATTGCGTCTTGTCGCCGATTTCGGCCAGCGCAACGATCGCCGTGGGTACCAGGAGTGAGTCCAGCATCAGGGAATTCCTAAAGGGGCGGGTCGACACGGCTATGACACGTACAGCCTTCCCGCCCCGGGTAAGGTGTGCGTGTCATAGGTCTTGTCAAACCCAGCGACCATCTGCGTGGACGCTTGGGCCGCATACGCCATGGTCTGCTGACCAAGTATGTTGACGTATGCCGGGCGAGCATGGCGCTCGCGGGAGACTACTCCCCTAGGACGGAGCGGATTCTGCCTAGGCAAATCCGATTGGGCAAGTGCTGTTTCCTAAAACATGTCAGCCACGCTTGGCCCGGTAGATGCGAAAGCCCTGGCCTTCGGCCTTGATCGCGCACACGCCCAGATGCTCTTCGATCAACGGTTGGTACTTGAGGAAACTATTGGCAACCAGCCGAAGTTCGCCGCCGTTTTTCAGATGTTTGGCCGCTTTTCGCAGCAGGTTCTCCGTGGCGTGGTAATCGGTATGCACGCCGACATGGAACGGTGGGTTGCTCAGGATCGCACTCAAACCCATCGGAGCGGCGTCAATGCCATCACCGGTCAGCACGTCGGCTTCCAGGCCATTGGCGGCCAAAGTCAGGCGGCTGCTGGCGGCGGCAAAGGCGTCCACGTCCAGCAGGGTGACGGTATTGTGCGGGTAGCGTCGCTTGACCGCCGCCCCCAGCACCCCGGCACCGCAGCCGAAGTCCAGCAGATGGCCGCTGGGCAGTTTATCCAGGTGTTCCAACAGCAGCGCACTGCCGCGATCCAGGCGGCCATGGCTGAACACCCCGGGCAGGCTGATGACTGTCAGTGGGCCTTCGGCCAGGGGCAGTTCGTAGGTCTGGGCCAGGCTTTCCAGCGGCTTGGCCTCGGGCGCATTCGCGACCGTGACCTGCCACAGCTGGCAATGCCGCGCGCTATCGAGCTTGCGCGGCTTGCCGAACGGGTTGAGCTGCTTGGACGCCCCTTCGATGCCGCTGCGTTTTTCCCCCACCAGGTACACCTCACGACCAGCCAGGCGCGCCGCCACGGCATTGAGGATGTAATCGGTCAGGTCCTTGGCCTTGGGCAGGAATACCACGGCGGTGTCGAACCCATGCTCGGGGACGTTCACGCCAAAGTGGCTGCGCTCGGGGAAACGAGCATCCAGCGCTGCCTGATCGCCGGCATGCCAGCACCAGCCATGGGCCTCGGGCAAACGGCCGAGCAGGTCGTCGGCGGGCAGGCCGGCCAACAACACCGAACCCTGGAATAACTCGGCCTGACGAAGCAGTACTTCACTGCGCGGATCCATGGTCTGCTCCTTGAAAAAAAGTGCGGCAGTTTATCAACTGACGACACGCCGCGCTGTACCGCTGAAAAAGCCTTGGGCGTTTTCGCTCATTTGGCCAACGATCCGTTGCCGCGCCTCGCGGCTGCCCCAGGCGTTGTGGGGGGTGACGATCAAGCGTGGAATATCGCCGGCCAGCAGCGGATTGCCTTGGACCGGCGGCTCCACGCTGAGCACGTCGGTGGCGGCGCCGCCCAAGTGGCCGCTGCGCAGGGCCTCGGCCAGCGCCTGTTCGTCGATCAGGCCGCCACGGGCGGTGTTGACCACGAAAGCACCGGGCTTGAGCAATGCCAGTTCGCGGGCGCCGATGAAGTGGCGGGTGTGCTCATTGAGTGGGCAGTGCAGGGTCAGGGCATCGACGTGTGGCAGCAATTGCTCCAGCGGCAAGCGGTCGGGGCGGGCCGGGCGCCCGGGGATCTGCCCCAGCAGCACACGCATGCCAAAGGCTTCGGCCAGCCGCCCGACGGCGCTGCCCAACTCGCCATGGCCGAGCAGGCCCAGGGTCTTGCCTTCCAGTTCGACAATCGGATAGTCCAGCAGGCAGAACTGCGAAGCTTGCTGCCAGCGGCCTTCACCCACCGCTTTTTGATAGTCGGCCAGGCGCGTCGCCAGGTTCAGCAACAACATGATCGTGTGCTGGGCCACCGATGGCGTGCCGTAGCCTTGGCAATTGCACACGGTGATGCCGTGGCTGCGGGCCGCCGCTAGGTCGACATTGTTGGTGCCGGTGGCACTGATCAAAATCAGCTTCAAGTCCGGGCTGGCCGCCATCGCCTGGGCATCGATCACGACTTTGTTGGTGATTGCCACGGTGGCGCCCTTGAGCCGCTCGGTCACCTGGTCTGGCGTGGTCCGGGCGAACAGTTGCAGTTCGCTGAAGCAGCAGCGCAGCGGGCCCAGGTCCAGGTCGCCCAGGTCCAGGGAAGGATGGTCGAGGAAAACGGCGCGGGCGGTGTTCGTCATCAGCTGTACCTTTTATGTCAAGAACCGAAGGCGTAATGTGGCGAGCCTATCAGATGCGTTACAGCCATGGCGGCGAACACCCGTGGCAAGCAGGCTTTCTGTGGCGAGGGAGCTTGCTCCCGCTGGCCTGCACAGCAGGCCCCGATACAAGGCAAGCGACTGCTGCGCAGTCGAGCGGGAGCAAGCTCCCTCGCCACGGGATGTCATCCAACAAAAGATTGTCGTAAGGAGCCCCTCCATGTACCTCACCGAATTCCTCACCGTCGCCCTGATCCACCTGCTGGCCGTCGCCAGCCCCGGGCCGGATTTTGCCGTGGTGGTGCGCGAAAGCGTGACCCATGGCCGGCGCGCCGGGACCTGGACGGCTCTGGGTGTCGGCACGGCGATTTTCCTGCATGTGGGCTATTCATTGCTGGGCATTGGCCTGATCGTGTCGCAATCGATCGTACTGTTCAACGCGCTGAAGTGGGCCGCCGCCGCGTACCTGCTGTACATCGGTTTCAAGGCACTGCGGGCGCAACCGGCCAAGCCGGCCGAGGAAAACCTGCACCAGGAGATCGGTGAGCGTACCGCCCGCGGCGCGTTCATTTCCGGTTTTGTCACCAATGGCCTGAACCCCAAGGCGACGCTGTTTTTCCTGTCGCTGTTCACCGTGGTGATCAACCCGCATACACCGTTGGCGATCCAGGCCGGTTACGGCGTGTACCTGGCGGTGGCGACGGCCGTCTGGTTCTGCCTGGTGGCGCTGCTGTTCAGCCAGCAACGGGTACGCGCCGGTTTCGCGCGCATGGGCCACTGGTTCGACCGGACCATGGGCGCGGTGCTCGTCGCCATTGGCGTGAAGCTGGCGTTTACCGAGTCGCACTGATCCACGCACTCTCGCTTTGTGTAGGAGCTGCCGAAGGCTGCGATCTTTTGATCTTTTGTTTTTTCGCTCTGGATTCAATTGGCAGGGGAAAGATCGCAGCCTCGTTGCACTCGGCAGCTCCTACGGTCCCAGGTATGGCTCAAGGCTAGTATTTGCGCGCTGATCAAATCATTCCTTTGGCTGATTTGATCCGTGTATAAGCGCTCTAGAGTGCTTACTTCCAGCCAAGACCGTGCAGTCAGAAAAGGGACTCTTATGTTGCAGACTCGCGTTATTCCTCCCGCCGAAGGCGCCTATCAATACCCGCTGCTGATCAAGCGGCTGCTGATGTCCGGCACGCGTTACGAGAAAACCCGCGAGATCATCTACCGTGACCAGTTGCGCTACAGCTATCCGACGCTGATCGAGCGGGTCGCGCGCCTGGCCAACGTGTTGACCGAGGCGGGGGTCAAGGCCGGCGATACCGTGGCGGTGATGGACTGGGACAGCCATCGCTACCTGGAATGCATGTTCGCGATCCCGATGATCGGCGCGGTGATCCACACCATCAACGTGCGCCTTTCACCAGAGCAGATCGTCTACACCATGAACCACGCCGAGGACCGCTTCGTGCTGGTCAACAGCGAGTTCGTCGGCTTGTACCAGGCGATAGCCGGGCACCTGACCACGGTGGACAAGACCCTGCTGCTGACCGACCTGCCGGAAAAAACCGCCGACCTGCCGAACCTGGTGGGCGAATACGAACAATTGCTGGCCGCCGCCGCCCCCACCTACGATTTCCAGGATTTCGACGAAAACTCCGTCGCCACCACGTTCTATACCACCGGCACCACGGGCAACCCCAAGGGCGTGTACTTCACCCATCGGCAACTGGTGCTGCACACCATGGGCGTGGCGACCATCATGGGCTCCATCGACAGCGTGCGGCTGCTGGGCACCAACGACGTGTACATGCCCATCACGCCGATGTTCCATGTCCACGCCTGGGGCCTGCCCTACGTGGCGACCATGCTCGGGCTCAAGCAGGTCTACCCGGGCCGCTACGATCCGGAATTCCTGGTCGAGTTGTGGCGCAAGGAAAAGGTGACCTTTTCCCATTGCGTACCGACCATCCTGCAAATGGTCCTCAACGCCAAGGGCGCCCAGGACACCGACTTCGGCGGCTGGAAAATCGTCATCGGCGGCAGCGCCCTGAACCGCAGCCTGTACGAAGCGGCCAAGGCCCGGGGCATCCAGCTCACCGCCGCCTACGGCATGTCGGAAACCGGCCCGCTGGTGTCCTGCGCCCACCTCAACGCGGAACTGATGGCCGGCAGCGAAGACGAACGCACCACCTACCGGATCAAGGCCGGGGTGCCGGGGCCACTGGTGGAAGCGGCGATCGTCGACACCGAGGGGAATTTCCTGCCGGCCGACGGCGAGACCCAGGGCGAACTGGTGCTGCGCGCGCCGTGGCTCACCGAAGGCTATTTCAACGAGCCGCAGAAGGGCGCCGAACTCTGGGCCGGCGGCTGGCTGCACACCGGTGACGTCGCCACGCTGGACAACATGGGCTTCATTGACATCCGCGACCGCATCAAGGACGTGATCAAGACCGGTGGCGAATGGATCTCCTCCCTGGACCTAGAAGACCTCATCAGCCGTCACGCGGCGGTACGCGAAGTAGCAGTGGTTGGCATTCCCGATCCGCAGTGGGGCGAGCGGCCGTTTGCCTTGCTGGTGATTCGCGAAGGGCATGAGATCGGGGCTCGCGAGCTCAAGGAACACCTCAAGCCGTTCGTCGAGCTGGGGCACTTGAGCAAGTGGGCGATCCCGAGCCAGATCGCTCTTGTTACGGAAATTCCCAAGACCAGCGTCGGCAAGCTCGACAAGAAGCGTATTCGCGTCGACATCACCGAATGGCAGCGCAACAACAGTACCTTCCTGTCCACGCTCTAGGCCTTTTTGCCGTGCCCGAAAGGGCACGGCAGCCCCACCAAGCAAGCGCTTGCCTTGTCAAACCGAAAATTTCAGCCATCCTTGCCGTGCCGGCATCTGTCGGCCTGGCGAAAGGACTGTTCCAGAGTGGTTGAGGGCTGCAAATCACACTTTAGAGGGATCAAGCCGTACTACCTGCTGGCTATAGTCCGCTCACGGATTCTCAAGAACGGGGCGCACGCACGAAAGGGCGATGCGACTTCGACGGATGTCGGGACGCTGCCGCTCCCTGCCGCCGAAGTGTTCTTGAAATGTCCATTGCCATAACAATAATGCACATGGAGTAGCGTCGATGACCTCAGCAACCACGTTCTGGCGCCGGGCAAAACTGCCTCTGGCGGTCAGTCTCGCCTCTTCGCTCGCCGGGCCTGCATTCGGCGTCAGTTTCAACATCGGTGAAATCGAAGGCCAGTTCGACTCGTCCCTGTCCGTCGGCGCGAGCTGGTCCACGGCCAACGCCAACAAGGACCTGATCGGCGTCAACAATGGCGGCAAGGGTTTGTCGCAGACCTCCGATGACGGCCACCTGAATTTCAAGCGCGGGGAAACCTTCTCGAAGATCTTCAAGGGCATCCATGACCTGGAACTGAAGTACGGCGATACCGGCGTATTCGTGCGCGGCAAGTACTGGTACGACTTCGAACTCAAGGACGAACACCGCCTGTACAAGGACATCAGCGACAGCAACCGCAAGGAAGGCGCCCAGTCTTCCGGCGGGCAGATCCTCGACGCATTCATCTACCACAACTACGCCATTGCCGATCAGCCGGGCTCGGTCCGCCTGGGCAAGCAGGTGGTCAGCTGGGGTGAAAGTACCTTCATCCAGGGTGGCATCAACTCCATCAACCCGGTCGACGTGTCCGCGTTCCGTCGTCCTGGCGCCGAGGTCAAGGAAGGCCTGATCCCGGTGAACATGTTCTACGTTTCCCAGAGCCTGACCGACAACCTGTCGGCCGAGGCGTTCTACCAGTTGGAGTGGGACCAGACCGTGGTGGATAACTGCGGCACGTTCTTCTCCCAGCCGGATGTGATTGCTGATGGGTGCAGCGATAACCTTCGGGTGCTGAACAAGCGCTCCAGCATTCCGTTCCCGGGCGTCGTTCTCCCGATATTGGAAGGTCAGGGCGTCGACATCAACGAAGAAGGTGTACTGGTACGGCGTGGCCCGGACCGTGACGCCCGCGACAGCGGCCAGTGGGGCGCGTCGTTGAAGTACATGTTCGAGCCGCTGGACACCGAGTTCGGTGCGTACTTCATGAACTACCACAGCCGCGCGCCAATTTTCAGTGCCACCGGCGCGTCACAGTCTGTTTATGACGCTGCAGCAAGCTTGCCACCTGTGTTCGCCAGGTTGGCGCCTTTGCTGGTCGCGGGCAACTCGAATTATTTTGTCGAGTATCCCGAAGATATCCGTCTCTACGGCTTGAGTTTCTCCACCACACTGCCTACCGGTACAGCGTGGAGCGGTGAATTGAGCTATCGCCCGAATGCACCGGTGCAATTGAGCACCACCGATATCCTGTTCGCCGGCGTTCGCCCGCTCGGTGGTCCTCTGTTGGGCAATGCTTCGCTGCTCACGGGTGTGCCAGGCCAGGATCTGCATGGTTATCGCCGCAAGGAAATCACTCAGTTCCAGACCACCTTCACTCACTTCTTGGATCAGGTCATGGGCGCCAGTCGCCTCACACTGGTAGGTGAAGTCGGCGTGACTCATGTTGGAGGCTTGGAAAGCAAGTCGGACCTTCGCTACGGTCGTGACCCTGTCTTTGGTCCGGGTCAACTGCCCGGCGGAGCCTGTGACGCGCTCAACGACTCAACCGGACAAGGTGGCGGCCTGGCCGACGGCAGCAGCCTGAACGGCAACTGCAACAACGACGGCTTCACCACCGCCACCTCCTGGGGCTACCGTGCGCGCGCCATCTGGGAATACCCGGACGTCTTCGCCGGCGTGAACCTCAAGCCCAACGTGGCCTGGTCCCATGACGTCAAGGGCTACTCGCCAGGCCCTGGCGCCAACTTTGAAGAAGGCCGCAAAGCCGTCAGCCTCGGGCTGGATGCCGAGTACCAGAACACTTACAACGCCAGCCTGGCCTACACCAACTTCTTTGGTGGCGACTTCAGCACCGTGGACGATCGCGACTTCCTGGCGCTCAGCGTCGGCGTGACCTTCTAAGCACCGTATTTCAGGACGACACACTATGAAAATAACAAAGAATCTGATGCAGGCCGGTGTTCTGGGGCTATCCCTGCTGGCCGCCAGCGTCATGGCGGCGGTACCCGCGGCCGAGGCCGATAAACTGGGCAAGAGCCTGACGCCGATGGGCGCCGAGATGGCCGGCAATGCCGATGGCTCGATCTCGGCCTGGAAGCCCATGGCCAAGAACGCCGGTGCCGTGGACAGCAAGGGCTTCCTTGCCGACCCGTTCCCGACTGAGAAACCGCTGTTCACCATCACCGCGCAGAACGTCGAGCAGTACAAGGCCAAACTCGCCCCGGGCCAGTACGCGATGTTCAAGCGCTACCCGGAAACCTTCAAGATGCCGGTCTACCCGACCCATCGCGGCGCCACCGTGCCGGACGAGGTGTTCGCCTCCATCAAGAAGAATGCGGTCAACACCAAGCTGGTGTCTGGTGGCAACGGCCTGGAGAACTTCGAGACGGCCGTGCCGTTCCCGATTCCCCAGAGCGGCGTGGAAGTGATCTGGAACCACATCACCCGCTATCGCGGCGGCAGCGTGACGCGCCTGGTCACCCAGGCCACCCCGCAGCCCAACGGCTCCTACAGCCTGGTGTACTTCCGTGACCAGTTCGTGTTCCGCGACAAGATGAAGGATTTCGATCCGGCCAACCCAGGCAACATCCTGTTCTACTTCAAGCAACAAGTGACCGCGCCGGCGCGCCTGGCCGGTGGCGTGCTGCTGGTGCACGAAACCCTCGACCAAGTGAAGGAACCGCGTTCGGCATGGGTCTACAACGCTGGCCAGCGCCGTGTGCGCCGTGCCCCGCAAGTGTCCTATGACGGCCCGGGTACCGCCGCCGACGGCCTGCGTACCTCCGACAACCTGGACATGTACAACGGTGCGCCGGATCGCTACGACTGGAAGCTGGAAGGCAAGAAAGAGCTGTACATTGCCGCCAACAGCTACAAGATCGATTCGCCACAACTCAAGTACGCCGACATCATCAAGGCCGGCCACATCAACCAGGACCTGACTCGCTACGAGCTGCGTCGTGTCTGGCATGTGACCGCGACCCTGAAGGAAGGCCAGCGTCACATCTACGCCAAGCGTGACTTCTACATCGACGAAGACACCTGGCAAGCCGCGGTGATCGACCACTACGACGGTCGTGGCCAACTGTGGCGCGTGGCCGAGGCCCATGCCGAGAACTACTACGACAAGCAAGTGCCGTGGTACGCCCTGGAAACCCTCTACGACCTGCAGTCCGGCCGCTACCTGGCGCTGGGCATGAAGAACGAAGAGAAATCGGCCTACGACTTCGGCTTCACCGCCACCACCGCCGACTTCACTCCGAACGCATTGCGCCAGGACGGTATCCGCTAAACCGCTCCACCCGAGGCCGCATCCTCGAAACAACGCCCCGACTGGTTCGGGGCGTTTTTTTTGACCCACACAAAACCCTGTGGCGAGGGAGCTTGCTCCCGCTGGGGTGCGCAGCAGCCCCAAGGCCGCCCCGCTTGATCTGACACCCCGAGTACTCTGCTTTGGGACT